>JBFLZD010000024.1 GCA_040756435.1 Spirochaetota bacterium
TGAGACGCGGTCCCTTCGAGAACCTCAGTGACCGCGAGAACCTCAGCCACCGCGAGAGCCTCAGCCCGCCGGTCTTCGACAGGCTCAGCCCATCGCTCGTTGAGGCTCTCGAAACGAGCGGCGTGTGTAACGTGGTCGTCGAGTAGCCCGAAGGGCCTGTCGAAATGCGGTCATTGAGCTTGTTGAGACGCGGTCACTTCGAGAACCTCAGTGACCGCAAGAGCCTCAGCCAAAGCGAGTGCCTCAGTGAGTGAGAATATGCCGCTCGTTGAGGCTCTCGAAACGAGCGGCGTATCGAAATTCGGTCGTCGAGCTTGTCGAGACGTGGTCATTGAGTAGATTGAGTAGCCCGAAGGGCGTATCGAAATGCGGTCATTGAGTAGCCCAAAGGGGCCTGTCGAAATGAGCGCGTACCATTTTTTATTTATCAATACAATTTTACAATACATCACTTAACAGTAAAACAGAAACATCATCAACCTTTTTTAAACGAACATCGTTTGTTATAAATAGAGTAGCATTATATTCAATACATGTTGCTACCTGTATTGCATCAGGCGTCTTGATAGAGTATTTTGCTCTAAATTCAGCCGCTTTCTCCGCTATTACCTCATCAATTGGATACATTATTAGATCCTGTGAATCACAAAGGATGGCTTTATAATTTTCTCCGATATCATATTTTTTTATCGCAATGGATGTGCTAATACCTCAATGAGAGTAATAACAGAAGTAATCATCGTAATATTATTTTTTATAGAAGTTGTTATAATTTGATTGGCTATCCTCCCTAAATCCGCATGCTCTTCTATGAAATAGATAATTGGCGCAGTATCGAGCATTATTCGTTTATGTTTTTTTATAATTTTTTCTATGTCCATGAATCTCTCTCAGATTCTATATATGCATCAACATCAATTGTTTGCCAGATATCTAAACCCAACCCCTTAATTTCTGTTATTGAATGTTTTTTTCCACCTTCTTCGGACATAATGTCACGGGTAATTCTCGTCAAAAGGGCTTTTTTTTCTTGTATGCGTAATTGAGATATTTCTTTATAAATTTTTCGCAAAGAACTCATTTCACTATAGACCTCCTTGTAACATGATACTTTAAATTTAAAAATAATAATATTATATGTCAAATACAATTATCAAGAAATCAAGGAAACTCTATACAATACCATGGGATTGTTTCGTCGCTAGCGCTCCTCGCAATGACAGGATTTGCCGATGTGTCATTGCGAGCGTAGCGAAGCAATTTCATTGTTACAATAATGTCACCCCCGCTGGGGGTTTTATGGCGTGGTGATATATCGCTTTGTTACAATAATGTCACCCCCTCCGGGGGTTTGGTGGGGTGGTGATAACGTCATCTTTGCTATAACACTGTCATCCCCTGCAGTGATTCTGCCGTAATGCGGTCACCTCGATACGCGCACTGCGTGCACAGTATTAATGTCATTCTGAGCGAATAATCTCAACAATACCATAAGATTGCTTCGTCGCTAGCGCTCCTTGCAATGACGGGATTGGCCGATGTGTCATTGCGAGCGTAGCGCTTGCACTGAGTGCTTCGACGAGCTCAGCAACCACTTGTCGAAGTGAAGCAATCTCAATCTCCCAGAAAACAAGATTGCTTCGTCGCTAGCGCTCCTTGCAATGACTTTACACGACGCGGTCATTGAGTAGCCCCGCAGGCGTATCGAGACGAGCGCGATATCCAATCACTGTAAAAAATTTTGCAAATTTTAAAAAAAATTATTGTTGCATCAATTTTGTGCGTAGCAGTATTATAGAGAAGTGTGAATGGATATCCCTGCATGTGAAAAAGAGTTTTGTCCCTGAGTGGCAAACATATGATTTCATGGAGTTATAATGATGAAAAATAGAATACTTATTGGCATTCTTTTTGCGATAGTAGTATCATCATGTGCCTTTGCCCGCGATATTCCTTTCACGCAGGATGATCGCGACCGCCTCATTCGCGTGGAAACGAAAGTGGAGGAAGGATTGAAGGCTGTAAACGCGCGCATTGATGGCCTTGAAAAGCGAATTGACGGACTTGAAAATCTCATGTATGTGCTCATCTCAGCCATTTTTGTCCAGACAGTAGGTGTGGTGGGCTTTGTGCTGTGGGACAGGCGCAGTGCGCTTTCGCCGGTTGCCTCGAAAGCACGTGAGCTTGAAGAGCGCGAGGAGCGCGTGGAGCGCGCACTGAAAGAGATGGCGCGTGCCGATAAAAAGACGGCAGAAATTTTGCGCCGCGTGGGGATGCTGTAGAGGAATGCGGTCATTGAAATGCGGTCACTTCGAGAACCTCAGTGACCGCTAGAACCTCAGCCACCGCGAGAGCCTCAGCCCGCCGGTCTTCGACAGGCTCAGCCCGCCGCTCGTTGAGGCTCTCGAAACGAGCGGCGTGTGTAACGTGGTCGTCGAGTAGCCCGAAGGGCATATCGAGACGCGGTCATTGAGCCTGTCGAAATGTGGTCACCTTGATACATGCGTTTTGAGCACAGTATTAATGTCATTCTGAGCAAAGCGAAGAATCTCAACAATCCATGAGATTGCTTCGTCGCTATCGCTCCTCGCAATGTCAGGATTGGCCGCTGCGTCATTGCGAGCGTAGCGCTTGCACTGAGTGCTTCGACGAGCTCAGCAACCACTTGTCGAAGTGAAGCAATCTCAATCTCCCAGAAAACAAGATTGCTTCGTCGCTAGCGCTCCTCGCAATGACGGGATTGGCCGATGTGTCATTGCGAGCATAGCGCTTGCACTGAGTGCTTCGACGAGCTCAGCAACCACTTGTCGAAGTGAAGCAATCTCAATCTCCCAGAAAACAAGACTGCTTCGTCGCTAACGCTCCTCGCAATGACAGGAGGGCAAATGTCATTATACACGGATGTCTTTTGGGACACCCCCTTTTACATTACATTAATTCACACAAATTCTATTACAACTACTTGAATACCTGAAACAACCCTACAATTACTCCTATTATGGTTATTGTTTGTGTTAACAACAACCCTATGAGCCATTTCAACAAGCTTACCTTTGTTTGCTGTATTTCTACCTTTAATTCTGCTCGTACCTGCTCTATCTCTTTGGTAAGCTTAAGCTCTATCTCCTTCATCTCATTACGTACCTGTTCTATCTCTTTGGTTAGGTCTGCTCGCACTTGCTCTATCTCTTTGGTTAGGTCTGCTCGCACTTGCTCTATCTCTTTGGTAAGCCTAAGCTCTACCTCTTTTATTTCTTTAGTTAGCTTAAGCTCCTGCACATGTAAATCCTGTCGCGTTGCTACCTGATTATTATTTATTGCTTCTTCCACCTTCTCTATAAATTCGGCCAAAACTTTTGCTTTTACCTCATCGTCTTTGAATGCCTCATATACCTTGATTGCATATCCCATTATTCTATACCCTTCCTTATATTTTTTTACTCCTGTTCATCTTAAACATATTGCTTACTATATATTTTTTCAAGTAATTTTTCTGTTACAATAATATCACCCTGCCATACTAATTTCACCCCCTCCGGGGGTTTGGTGGGGTGGTTATAATGTAATCTTTGCAAAAATAATTTCACCCCCGCTGGGGGTTTGATGGGGTGGTTACATACATTCTCTGCTATAATAATTTCACCCCCTCCGGGGGTTTGGTGGGGTGGTTGCATACATTCTCTGCTATAATAATTTCACCCCCGCTGGGGGTTTGGTGGCGTGGTGATAATATCATCTTTGCTATAATAATGTCATCCCCTCCGGGGATTTGGTGGCATGGTTGTATATCTTCCCTGCTATAATAATTTCACCCCCTCCGGGGGTTTGGTGGCGTGGTGATATACCGCTTTGTTACAATAATTCCACCCCCGCTGGGGGTTTGGTGGGATCCGGTCACCTCGATACGCGCGCTTCGCGCGCACTCGGTGACCGTTGAGAGACGTGGTCATTGAGCCCATCGAAATGCGGTCGTCGAGCTTGTCGAGACGTGGTCATTGAGCCTGTCGAAATGTGGTCATTTCAACCCGGTAACTATCGCCCCATTACCGTATTAGCTCCACCACTGTTGCAATAAATTCAAGGGCATTTTGATGTAAAAAGATTATGGTAAATAACAACACTGCAAAATTTATATTAAATTTTTTATCTAATTTTTCTAATTTTATCAAAAACTCTACTCGTAGATTTTCTAAATCCTGCTTAATGGCAAAGTGACTGAACACCTCCATTTTAAGCTCTTCCTTTGTTTTAAGACGCAAAAAAATAAAAAATTAAAAAAATTTTTAAATATTTTGTTGACTTTTTTGTATTATGTCATATAAGCAAACCAATTTTGTTGACAAATTTTTAATTGTGTTTTTTTTGGTTTTATGTTTTCGATGAATTGTTGTGTTTTTTGTCTATTGCTTGCCGGGCTTATAAAAAAATCTAAATTTTAATACAATAAAGGACGATTATATATACATAACGGTACGTGTGCTTTTATGGATAGGAGGAAGCTAATGATTCAGGAAA
Source organism: Spirochaetota bacterium (assembly GCA_040756435.1). Classification (NCBI taxonomy): domain Bacteria; kingdom Pseudomonadati; phylum Spirochaetota; species Spirochaetota bacterium. The sequence continues at coordinate 4,516 of JBFLZD010000024.1, forward strand.
ACTGCTGGACGTTTCCTAAAGAAATCCCACTTGAAGAAGTGCCGGAATACTCAAGCAGGTTTGAAAAAATTGAAAAACTACAATATATGCAATTTGACTTAAGCCAAACCGAATGGATCCATTCTTCATTTATTGGCTTTTTAATCTATGCAAAACACAGAATTGCATCAAAAGGTGGCAAGCTCTACATTATCCCTTCTCCATCTGTGCAGCGAATACTCCATTTAATGAATCTTAATGATTATTTGCTGCATTAAAGAAACTTTTTGGCACACATCACATTCCAACCAGATAACATCAGAAATGGCTGATGGAATTTTATTAATTAAGGACTCTAAAACTGCGCAAATTTAAAAAATCAAAATACTATTGACATTTTGCCAGCGTCTGCGTATCTTTTAAAAGAAAGAAAAATATTTCATGAGGTGCCCATGAATAATAATATACAAAACTCAATAACTCAGCTCAAAGAGGAACTTATACCTCTTATCAAAACTGTTGTGCAGGATGAAGTTAAAACTAATATTGAAGAATTTATGCGCCAAAGCGAGTTACGAGCAAAAGAATTAAGCCTTATTGAACGCATTATACGTGTTGAAGAAGAATTAAAAGCATTGAAAGAAGTTGAAAAAGCTCGTTTTGAGACAATTGAAGCTCGTTTCGAGACAATTGAAGCTCGTTTTGAAGCTATAGAAAAGCGTTTTACCTCACTCCAATGGTTTATAGGTATTGGTTTTGCCATTATTAGCATTTTAATTGCCGTGTTTGGACTATTTGTTGGAAAGGTATAAAAAATAATGAAACAATTCCCCCCATGGAATTGAATACTCATTCCGTGCTACCAATAGATGGCAAAGGTGCAATAAAAAAATGTTGACAACACTGTACGTATTGCTACCTTGTTATTAAACAGTAAAATAATTGTTTAATTAAAATCTTAAATTCCAGAGTATTACGCTTAATTACTTTTTGCTGATTTCTTTTACCGCCATGTAATGTGTTAACAGTCTTGCAATATTCTGTGCAGAGGGGGCTTTATACATATGATTTTTTCTGAAGAACAGGTATGGTTTACCAGCGAACTATTAAAATCAATTGCCCATCCCATACGGCTTAAAGTATTGTGTTTTTTAATGGATGGCGAAAAAACCGTAGGTGAAATTGAAAAAGAATTTGGCTCCACCATATCAAATATATCCCAGCACCTTACTATCTTAAGAAAAATGAATATTATACACAGGCGCAAGGAAGCCAATTTCATGTATTACTCTATTAAAGATGAACGCATTTTAAAGCTTATTTCTACATTAAAAAATCTGTACTGTGCGCAATAAATGGTTTATTCTATCGCTTTTATTTATTCTTTACCTGTATTCGGATGTTTTTAGCCTTCCTAAAGATCTTACCATACAGGGCACTATAATCTACAATCAGGACTACTTAGTCCGTGCTGCCGACATAGATACCATACCTGCCAGCAAGTTTACTTTTGGAACTATCGCCACCGCTATAACTAAATTTTATCATGACAATGGATATACACTGGCGCGCGTTTTACTGGTGCGCCAAACGTTAGCTTCCATTACCGTGTTTGTTGATGAAGGACGCTTAAACCGCATTGTGTTTAAAAATTTAAACAGTCTTGACACGCTGCGCATTCAATATGATTTTGATCTGCCAAACCGTATTTACCATAAACAAACCGTAGAAATACAATTAGAAAAACTGAAGAAAAAATATGCCATTAAAGATTTTATTGTGACAGTACAGGAATCAAAAGATTATTCCAGTGCACTTTTCCAGATAGACAGGCTGAGTAAACCCTTTACTGACGGAAAAGTGCCATTTATACCAACTATACCTGCAACTCCTCTCCCACACTACGATTTAATTATTACCATTGTGTCATTTTCACCTGAAGAATCCGGTGGGTTTACCTATGGCCTTGATACCAGTTTCAGTTTAGGACTCATTCCGTATGCACGGTATACTCATAACGACCTTATAAAGCAGGGCGATAGTTTCCGAATAGGTTTTAAAACTGGTTTTATGTACGGGCTGGATGGAAATTTTACTTCACTTCCCTACAACACGTTTAATCAGATCAAATCAACCTATAACTTCATGCCACACTTTGATGGCTTATTTATTCCCAGGGTTTCATCTGAAGTGTACAACTCTAAGGCCGGGCGAAAGGACTTAGGGCTTGATCAGTACAATTATGTCAGGATAAACGTGCTGGCTGAACCAGGATTTACCCCCATTGAGCGCTTGAAGGTTTATCCAGGATATGGCGTTGAAAAAGTTTTTATTTTTCAGGCTGTGGAAAACCCGGATGCTACAGTAACCCAGCCCAACATAACAAAAGATACTCAGGTGTGGCATTTTATTGGCATTCAGGCAAACATTGACATCATCCCATTTTCGCTTAAACATACAACAGGGCGTAAGATCACGCTTGAAGCCTACCGCTATCAAAATGCCACTCATTTTTACAAAGTGGGTATTGATACTATTGTAAAATTTGAATTTTTTAACTTTGATTTGTTTGTCTTCCAGGGTGATTATACCTATCTTAATGACCCGGTACCTTTTTATTATGAAGAAGCTGTTTCCACACGGACATTCAAAGGTTTTATGGGCAAAGACTACCATACAACGCATATTGCACGTGCTTCTTTTGAATATGAAATTTCTGTACACAGGGATTTTATATATGCCGGCGTGTACAACGACTTTACTGCTTTTAAAGGCAAATATCTTTTAGTCGGCAATCAAACAGGCATTGCGTATGGCTTAAGCTTTCACTATGTATTTTTTGAACAGTTTGAATTTGCATTGTGGTGGGGCAAAGATTATCTTCCATCCACAGGTGAGTCAGGATATAACCTTAAATTTACGCTGGCCAAGAAGTGGTGAGGGTTTTTCTATGTGTGCTTGCTGCACACATTATATTCCTTGGCCAAGAAGTGGTAGGTTTTTTTTGTGTGTGCTTGTCGCACACATTGTATTCCTTGGCCAGGAAGTGGTGAGGGTTTTTTATGTGTGCTTGCTGCACACATTATATTCCTTGGCCAGGAAGTGGCTAGGTTTTTTTATGCGTGCTTGACGCACGCATTGTGTTTTTTGGCCAAGAAGTGGTGAGGGTTTTTTATGTGTGCTTGCTGCACACATTGTATTCCTTGGCCAGGAAGTGGTGAGGGTTTTTTTATGCGTGCTTGACGCACGCATTGTATTCCTTGGCCAGGAAGTGGCGAGGTTTTTTTATGTGTGCTTGCTGCACACATTGTGTTCTTTGGCCAGGAAGTGGCTAGGTTTTTTTATGCGTGCTTGACGCACGCATTGTGTTTCTTTGGCCAAGAAGTGGTGAGGGTTTTTTCTATGTGTGCTTGCCGCACGCATTGTGTTTTTTGGCCAAGGAGTGGTAGGGTTTTTTATGTGTGCTTGACGCACACATTGTGTTTCTCTGGCCAAGAAGTGGTGAGGGTTTTTTATGTGTGCTTGCTGCACACATTGTATTCCTTGGGCAAGAAGTAGTGATGTTTCTCTCTAAAGTTTCACAGGAAAAAGAGAATTTTTATGGGAAAAATATAGAGTAAAATCCTGTAGGAAATAGTAAAGAACAGCTACAGTCCAGAAGACAAAGTAAGAGTAGTACTGGAAGGATTACAGTATCCAAATGGGGTAACAAAACACTGTCGGAGCAAAGGGATACGGGGTTTACTGCACAGGATTTTGAAGGAAATTGGAATGATTAAGAAATAATGAATATAAAAAACGGTATTGCAACGATAGCCGTACAGGAGGTACGGCGTCATGGGTTGCATGCGACCCTTCGGCAAGCTCAGGGCAGGTGACTGAAGGGATGCTATTCCGCAGCACGCTGGCAACGATTACATACATACAAAAAGCACAAGGCATTTTTCTTTGGCACTTTCTTTTGTTGCCGCCTGGACAAAAGAAAGTGCATAATGGTATAAGGTCAATCCTTTAAAAATTGCTTTTGATAGGAAAAATAAGCATCGAAGATGCCCGTAAGAAGAGGAATGAATATAATTGTATACAGGGAAAAGACTCTCTATTTTTTGACCGCCGAAAATTCTCATTTGGTGTGGAACACTATAATTTTTTGAATGGGACAAAGATTTTAAGCAAACGCAAACAAATACTCGATTGAGTGGATTAATACACCGCTACTATACGCGCAGTGTTGAAATAACGGATTTCATTTCGCAGATAACAATATGCCTGTATGTAGTTATTTCTTCCCATGATAAAGTAACGCTGCGGCAAAATGCTGCGCTCTACAATATTCCCCTGTGCATCTTTATACCTGATAGTTATACGATACCCCAGGGGTATCCTGCTATCGGCAGGAATATGTGTGCTTTTTATGCCAAGTGAATAGGCACTGATAATACCACCATGATAGCGTTCCAGATCACGAATGCACCAGTTGTAAGCATTAAGCTTATCTATGACCTTCTTAAATATTTCCATTGAGCCCTGTGCATCGCTCAGTGCGTGGTGGGCATTGATTGATATACCAAAAAATTTGCAAAGATTGCCCAAATTATAGCTTGGGAGTTGTTTGAATGTCTTACGTGATAAATGCACAGTATCAAATGCCTTTAAATCGGGAGTATTTCTGTCATGTTGATGGTAAGCCGAATCAATAAATGATATGTCAAAACGTGGATTGTGGATAACACAGTAGGTATTGCTGGTATATTGTTCAATAGTATCAAATAATTCTGTAATAACCGGAGCTTTCTGTACCATGTCAGCAGTAATTCCATGAAGCCGTGTCACATGCGGTGGAATTGGCTTCAACGGGTTTACCAGTGTATAGAATGTGTCAATGACTCGGTCCAATGTAAACCGTATAATTCCAATAGAAACTATCCTGTCAATGATGGGATTTAATCCGGTAGTTTCACAATCCAGTGCACAGAATACAGTATCGTGTAACAACGTTGCAAATTCCATAAATGTTAAAATTCCCCAATAAAACGAATTTCAGGTTCTAAATTGATATCATACAGTTTATGCACTGTTTCTTGAATAAATTCAACCAGATGCTTGATATCCTTAGCAGTGGCCCTGCCAGTATTTATAATAAAATTGGTATGTAACTCCGACACTTTGGCACCACCAATACTGTACCCGCGCAGTCCCGCATCATTAATAAGCTTCCATGAAGCATGCCCGTCAGGATTTTTAAACACCGATCCTGCCGAAGGATAATCAAGTGGATGCTTGGTTTTGCGCTCACGTAAAATCTCTTTTACGGTATTTTTTACATCCTCCGGGTTATCTGCAACGTTTAATGTGCACCGGGCATTAACTACAATGGCACCTTCCGGCAACATTGATTTTCTATATGAAAATATTGACTTGTTTGTAACAGTTAACAACTTGCCATCTGCAGTATAACAGGTCACATCAGTTATAATATCTGCAAAAGTCCCCATCGTAGTGCCTGCATTCATGATTACACCACCACCAATACAGCCAGGTATTCCTGCCATAAACTCCATGCCGGCAAGCCCTTGCTCTATTGCTTCTTCCACAAAACGCTTTTTTGTTACCTTAGCATCAACCACAACGTTTGTGCCTTCAAAAGTAATGGAGCCTTCATCTTCCGGTGAACTTCCAATTCTTACAACAAGCCCGCGTATACCCCTATCACCCACTACCAGGTTGGAACCGCCTCCAATAATGGTAACAGGTATGTTAGTTTGCCTGGCGATAGTTACTATGTAAGGGATTGTTTCATTGGAAAGTGGCTCAATGAGCATATCAGCAGGCCCACCAACCTTAAAGGTGGTAAACTGGCTCATAGGTGCATCAACATACAGCCTGCCATACTGCGATAGTTCCTTTAAAACATCATGTGAACAGGTTTGTCCCAATGTTGTTCATCTCCTTTGGAAAAAAAATCCATACCATACAATCATTGCACGGGTGTGTCTTAAAAGAGACCTCTTTGCAATGGCTTTGCACCCCCGTCATTGCGAGCACCGCAGGTGCGTGGCAATCTCCTTTTCATACCATGAGATTGCTTCAATTCGTTCGCAATGACACATCGGCCAATTCCGTCATTGCGAGCACCGCAGGTGCGTGGCAATCTCCTGTTGCCTATCTTTACATCATTTTCATAAGTTTACATACATCCATCTACGCCCAAGAACAACATCTACATAACAAATATTAATTAAATACCACTACCATTAATATTTTACTATGAAAATCAATACTATTTTTTAAAAAATTGAATACAAGGGGAATTTTTATATCATTATCACCTGCAATTCTTCAGCAGCTTTTTTTGCACCATCGGTATATTCCTCACCAATCACCACCGGTATTCCAGGTATTCCCAAACACTTTTCAATTATTTTTGTTCTTTTAACTGCTCTTTCAACATCAGCTTTATCTACAACAACTGATACCTCTGCTGCCAAAAAAACCTTTTTTTCTTTGTTGTGACGCAAAAAACCAGTAACAACCACATCAATTTTCAACGCATCATCACGCTCATCATCAGTTATTACAGATTTCTTGTTCAACACGGCATCATCAATAGTATTTGCCAATTCCATGGTATCAATTAATCTGCACTTTAATATGAGTTTCCCAAAATACGATGGTGCTTTTTCTCTTATCTTTCGTTCAAAATTATCACCTTTCAAACTGCCAACATCATTTTTAAGAGCATTGACATCTTTCTTTAAACCAGCTACATCCTCTTTTAAAACCGCTACATCCTCTTTTAAGACTTTTACATCACCTTTTAAGGTTCCAATATCATTTCCCTGTTTTTCAACCGTTTGCTTTAATGGTTTAAATTCATTTTCTATGAAGTTTTCATAACGCTTTACAAATTCATCAAATTTTTTTGGTAAAGCCAATAGCTCTTCAGTAAGAATAAGCTTCCTTAGTTCTTCTAACCAATCGGGATGTTCCTTCAAAACTGAAAGCAAATCCCAATATGACTCAATCTTTGTTTTCTTCATCTCTTCCATGGTTTTAAGATACGCATCAGATGAAGTTTTGTCAACAATCATATCCTATCCTCCTGGTACACGTATGTTTATTTTTCCTTACTTTTTCTTTTTTATCTTTGCAACAGGCCTTGTTAGTTGCTTTTTTGTTACTGTCTTAGGCTTTTCTTTTTTTGCATCACTTTCAAGAATTTTCCCGCCTTCAATATGATACTGCACATTACTTGCCTTCACAATGCGTTCATCATGGGTTGCTATTATTATGGATATTCCCCTATCATCGCGCAGGCGCGCAAATAGCTTTAATATATCATTGGCTGTGGCAGTATCTAAGTTGCCGGTAGGTTCATCGGCAAGTATTAATTTTGGCTCATTAATGATTGCACGTGCTATGGCCACACGCTGGCGTTCGCCACCCGACAATGTGGTAGGATTTCTGTCCAGTATATCGGTAATCTGCAGATACTCTGCCAGTTCCATTATGCGCGCATGTAAATTACGCGTTTGCCTATTTAAGATTGCCGGGAATGCAATATTGTCATAAGCTGAAATATCAGAAAAAAGATTAAAAAACTGAAAGACAAACCCAATATCCCTGTTTCTGAAACGCGACCGCTTTAGATCACTCCACCTGAAGATATTATCACCCATAAAAAGCACTGTACCTTCATTGGGCTGCAAAAGTCCTGATAATACACCAAGTAGGGTTGTTTTCCCTGAACCTGATTTACCTGTTAATGCAGTGATAGTGCTTTCCTGAACTTCAAAACTTACATTATCCAGAACTTTGCGCTCATCATACTGAACACTTACCGAGTTTACCTGTAATAATGCCACGGTCATACCTCACTGTTTGCTTAATGCTTTAAATAAATTCATGTTTGATGCAAAAATAGCCGGTATCAATGCTGATAACGATGAAATTGCAATTGAGAAAAGAACAAGACCTGCACAAACATTCATGCCTACCGGCTCAAGGCCGATGCCGCTCAACGCCGGCACCAGTGATGAAAGTTTTGCACCAGCAGCCTTTATTAAATATGCACCGACTAAATAGCCAATGAAACCATACACTGCACCAATAAAAGCTGCTTCAACCATGAATGTCATGATTATTCTGAATTTTGACACACCTAAAATCCTGCGCAATGAAAAACTGTAACTTCGGTTATAGATAATTATTAAATATGAATTAAATATTGATATCACGGTCAAAATCAATAAGAAGAAACCAACAAATAGTGAAAATCCATCAATAATACTCATGGCCTGATTTGTTTTGCTAGCCACTTCATCAAGCGATGTCACCGCCAGCCCCATTGATTTAATCTGCCGTGTAACTTCAGGAAGTTTTTTAACATCTTTCACTTTGGCATACAAGCGTATATACAGGATTGGCTGCGCAATTTTGGTTTCGGCAGCATACTGAGCTGCAATTTTATTGACAAACGTGTCAGGGACTACAATACCCGTTAAATTGAAAAGCGTAGAAAAGGAATGAACTACAGCCGGCACTTCAAACCGCTTTTTTGTTTCAGTACCCTTTGGTGTATCAATTATCAACGTGATAGGCAGCCCTTTTAGAGTATCTTCAGTAAATAACGGAAGATTGTTGATTGCAGCAAAATTGTTAAACATATCAAGTGCCACCTGTGGAGCTATCACTGGCACTGGTTCATTGGGGTAATACTTGAACGATTTATACCCTGGCACTTTATCTTTGATAAACTGCTGACTTATACCGCAAATAGGTACATAGGGTGCCCGTGATTTTCCTAATAACTCAATTTTAATCTTTGTTGCTGCATTTATACAGGTAACAGTATACACTGATGCAACGTTATTCATTTTGCGAATAGCTTTAACTTTTTCTGCCGGAATGCTGTTAATGGCATACGATAACGTTGCTTCACCGGTTTTTGCCTTAGGCTCAATGATGATTTCATTTATATCAAGTGAGCCAAAAAGCCTCTTTTCCACAAAATTGGTAACAGAATCTCTCAGTGAAAGATATAATACTAAAAAGGCTATCAGTAATATGATGCCAAAACTTGACAGCAACGCCTTCCATATATTTTTAACTATCTCTTCTATTATTAATTTTGCATTCCTGATAATGTACTGTATCATAATAATGTACTTCCTCATCAAAAATTGTAAGAACTATCAATAAGAATGTTCTCAATAAAAATGTTACAAACATAAAAAAAATTATTGCATTTTTAATAAATATCATAAATATCTTCAAAAGGCAATTATAAAATTAAATGCAATGAAATAAAGATACTATTTATGTCAAATAAAAAAATATTAATATACATATGGTTTATTATACCATTTCTTTGGTGTGCAACGTATACCCCTGTAGAAAAAATATATGAAGATAACAGAATAGTTAAGATTATTTTGCGTGATAGCAAGGGTATAACGGGATGGTATATCGTCAATTATGATACAACTGGCAGGATAACAGGCCTTAATAAATATACACCGTATAAAAATACTCCCATTACAAAAATACAGCTTCAATACAGGGGCAAGCTTTTAACTAGCTATACCATTTCATCAACAGCTCCAGTAAGTGATACTGTGTTATACCAATCAACTCATATCTTTAACTATTCATCTACTAATGATCTCAGGCGGGTTGATATTTCTTTTAATAAACCAGCAAGCATAAAGCAGGCAGGAACAACGTTTGTCAAAATACAATATTTATATACGGATAAATCATTAACAGGATTATATATCACCGGTGATGCATCAAGCTTTAAGATTTCATGCACTATTAACTATCGCAAAAATACTGTTGATGCAATTACTATTGATGAAAAACGATACAATATAGCAACCAAAAAATTTGAACAGGGATTAAAAGGTACGCTATATGTTGACCAAACACCACAGTACTACATTGATGAAATAACCGGAAGTACAATTAAAGACAAAAACAAGCTTGCCTCTATTTATTCTGAAACATATATACACGATGCTCTCAATAAACTTAAATTGACACAAGGCAACGAACAAATAATTAATTATTTTCTTTTGTCCGATAACCCATTGTAATATACATGTATTTTTTTAATATGTATTCCTTACTTTTTTTAAGGTAAGAAATGATAGACTACCCCTGCCTTCGAAGGCAGATGGATTGATACATTTCATTACTTTAACACTAAAAACAGTATTTATAGTAATTATTAGAATTATTTTTTGCCTTGTCAAAATAATCATTGCATTTAATACTGTAACCTGATAGTAGTTTTTACTACGTATATAGTGATTAACAGGAAGATGTATGCCAAAAAAACTTAAACAGGAAAAACCTATAAAATCAAATATAATGTCTGCACCTGAGAGCCAAACAAAACAACGTAAGCTTCAAAAAAAAGAAGCTATGTTACCAAAGCAGAAAAAAGTGACCAAGAATAATAATGAAACCATTAAAGCCAACTTTGATGATTTCACCGATTCTTCGATATCATGGTACTTAGAGCAAATTAATAAAATTCCTCTTTTGACACGGGAAGAAGAGGATGCACTTGCACGCCGTGCCCGTGCTGGCGACCAGAAAGCCAAAGAAGAATTAATAAAAGCCAATTTACGGTTTGTGGTGTCTATAGCTAAGAAATATCAGACCAGCGGTATTTCATTACTTGACTTAATCAATGAAGGGAATATGGGGCTCATCAAAGCAGCTGAGCGCTTTGACCCTGACAGAGGGTATCATTTTATTTCCTATGCAGTATGGTGGATCAGGCAGGCAATACTATTGGCTATTTCACAAAAAACTTCACTGATACGGCTGCCACTGAATAGAACCGCTGATATGCAAAAAATTGACAAGGTTCATAAGTCGCTTGAAAGTAAACTTGGACGTGAACCAAGCCCCGCTGAAATTGCTGAAGAACTTGATATGGACAATGATGAAATCAACCACTTGCGCAATATCACACAGGATTTTGTTTCACTGGATGCCACCATTGGCAATTCTGAAGATAATACCGTATTGAGCTTAGTTGAAGACCTTAAGGTAGAGTCACCTGACAAAAAGGTATTTGATGAATCATTGAAAGAAGCTTTGAATGAGGTGCTTGACACATTAACACCATCCGAACGCGAGATATTAAAATTGCGCTATGGCCTGGATGGAAATGAACCAATGTCATTGCAGCAGATAGGTGAACGCTTTAAGCTTTCAAAAGAACGTATACGCCAGATTGAAAAAAAAGCAATTCGTAAACTGCGGTTACCTTCCCGCAGCCAGAAATTAAAAAGCTTTTTAACGGATTGATACTATACTATGAGATATGCAATACTTGGATTACTGGTAGGGATACTTTTAGGGATTGCACCTGTTTTCATGATTCATACAGGATTTTTACTTACCCCATTATGGTATGGTTCATTACAAAAAATACAGGCTATAGAACCTGCATCCACTACTAATGAAAAATTGTCCTTTGCAGTTACTACTGATAATGGCTACTATTATATTGGTGCCAATGGTTTGGTTCATAAATTTATCTCATCTGCTGATGCTTTTGTCAAACCTACTACTGATGGAAAATTTTATATTACTTACAAAAAGATTGGCAATGAAATAGCCATGTATAATGCGGCCAATGAGTTTTTCTGGAAACTGCCTTCAACCGAGTACCCATACATTTCGCCTGACGGTTCCATTATTATACTCCTCACGGCTGATGGAAGCTCAGCTCGTATTGCTGATTTCAACGGCAATGTGTACCCCAATGATGAACTCAACGGACAATTTACCACCACTATAGCATTTTCACAAAAAGGTTCTTTTGCAGGAATTGGCTTTATTGATGGACGGTATTATATATGCAACAATAAAGGACAGATTATTTATAAGGGAACTTCACCATCATCAACTGTTGTTAAGGGTATCGCTATAGATGATAGTGGAAACTATGCGCTGGTACACTGCGGTAACAGCAGCAAGGATTATGTGGTGGGTATTACTGTTGCCAGGCAAAAGAGCTTTACCTATGAACTATCGGCACCGCATTACGTAAAAACATCAATGGCTATTAATGCTTACGGCAAAGCGCTATTCTTAGATTTTACCAGGTTGCTTGAAATTGACATCAAAGGAAAAGACGTCACCTCATATGCTATCATCAAAAAACGGTATGGCCAATCACAGATAAGTGTCAGTAACGACATCTTCATAATTAGCTATCCCACTGAAGCAGGTGGCTCAGTATGGTATGTGTGGCAATGGGGTAAGGGTACATTATACAAGCGGGAATTTTATGAAGAGCCATTCCTTCACCATATACTATCGCATAATATTATTCTTCTACGAGGTCAGGATACACTGATGTGCTTTGGCTATCAACAGTGAGCCACCGTACAACCCGCTCTACCTTTTGCAATAATGCAACATTGGAACGTTTTTTTGCCCCCTGATATAACACAGAACATTTTTGAAGCGCAACCTCAACTGCTTTATGGTAGTAAGCTTCCGGAAGCAATAAACCATCATTAGCAATCAGCTTGCATAGTGCATACACTCTGAAACGGTCCATACCCCACAGGGATAATGACAGTTGGTCGCTGTGTCCGCCAAATTTTACAATAAGCTTTTGGGGAATAAAACCAATATAGTATTGCCAGGCAACACGCAGCCACAGATCATAATCCTCACATACAGGCATACGCTCATCAAACATGCCCACCCGCTCAAACACACTGCGGTGCACCACCACTGCCGAAGGGCTCACCAGGCACAGATGCAGGCAATCCTCAAATATATGTCCTTCTTTTTTTTGATGCTTTTTCATTGGGTTGACGCGTTTGCCGTTTCTTATCCATAACTCATCAGTCTGATGGATATATATATTGGGATGAGCCTGAATATATTCATAGTGTGCAGCAAGTTTTCCAGGCAGCCACATATCGTCTGAATCAAGAAAGGCTATCCACTCTCCCTGTGCCTGCTGTATACCACGGTTACGCGCTGTGCTCACGCCACTATGGGGTATGTATATGTACTTAATTTTATTTGTATAGTGCGATAGTACCCGGGAAGTATCATCTGTTGAACCATCATCAACCACAATACATTCATAGTCAGTAAATTTCTGCGTAAGTACTGACTCAACTGCCCGTGTAACCAGATGCGCTCTGTTAAAGGTGGCAATAACAACCGAGAAAAACGGCATGTATTATTTTTCACCCTTAAACAAAAACTTTACAGGATGTTTTTTGAGTTCAACCGAAATTTCATTCATGGTTTTTGCAGTTTCACGGAACGAAGCCATTATAGCCAGTATATCTTTTTGTGAATCCTGCAATACTGAGCTTATGGTCTCCACACTCTTTGAAAGATTAGCAACCAGACTGCGGATATTGCCTTTGCTTTCCAGTGATATATCCTGAATAACAGCTACAGTATTAGTCAGGGTTGCAAGAAGCGCATGCACATCCTGCACTATTGTTTCAAGGCTAACATACTCAACACCTTCAATTACTGCTCCGGGACGCAACAATGCTTCTTTTTTAACTGGATTTCTTATTTCTATAACAGTATCACCAATGATATTCTGATTCATAATGACTGCTGAACAGTCTTCATACATATCAATTTCTTTCTTAATACGTAACAGTGCCAGAAAATGTAATGATGGCTTGTACACCGGAATAATATCCACTACCCTTCCCACCGTGTAGCCTTTTATTTTTACCTGTGTGCCGTTTTTTATTGAAGAAATATTATCAACCTTCATATACACATCAATGGTTGACGTTGCAAAAGAGTAGCCTAATTTAAGAACAACAAACACCAGAAGTATTACCAGCGGTAAAAGTATAAATATAGCAACCCGTATTTCATTCTTTTCTAATTTCATAAGTCTTACTCCTAACGTAAGGTCATTGGCCCATACGGCAATACTTTTACAAATTGTTTCACATATTCATTTTCAAATGTTTCAAATTCTTCCTTTGTTCCATCAAAAACAATACTCCCTTCATGCAGCATGATAAACCGCGTTGCAATATCAATATACACTAATGGCTGATAAGTGACAACTATAACAGTTTTATTTGGTGCAAAAGCACGGTTTTGCAATGCCTGCAAAAAAATCTGTGCATTCCAAAGGCATTGCCCTTCAAGAGGGTGTTCAATTAAAAGCATATCAGGATCCAACGCAATAGCTCGTGCAAAAGCAGTCCGCAACATCTCAGACTGGGTGAGCATAACGGGACGTAAATCCCTGCAATGCGATAAATGAAGATACACAATGAGGGAATCAACTAGTTCATGAATTTCTTTTTCGGATAAATCAGTGTGGTACCTGAGTGGCAGCGCTATATTTTCATACACTGTCATATTACTGATGAGCGCATACCCACGTTGTACATACCCAAATATCTTTCTGAAATTATGAACCTCAACAAAGTCCATATGTTTAATATGTTGCTCTTTATAAAGCACTTCACCACTATAATTTTCCAGAGCATGAGCAAGCAGCGGGCAAATATAATCAATACCACTATCCTCAGCACCAAAGATGACAACATCCTCACCCAAGCATAAATTAAATGAAACATTACGAAGGTTTTGCTTGCCACCTTCAATAGTAACATTTTTAACTTCAATCAGTTGTTTTATTTCATTACATTCCATAATTAAAAATAAAATAAGACTGAAATTACCGCATTAATGATAAAAATAACTAACAACGTGCGTATGACAGCTTTGGAAACAAAAATTGGAATTTCAAAGCTTGACTTTGGCTTTAAACCATAATAACAGCAAATAAGAGGAATGAGAACTCCATATATAATACTCTTGGTGATAGTTACCAGTAAATCATTGAAAGTAAATGCATCCAGCAATGTCTGTGTAAATGTTCCCATGGGAATATAGACGCTGGTCAGTGCTATCAGATACCCACCAAAAAAAGCAATTACATCAAAAATAATGATTAGTGTAAAAATGGCAGCAAATGAAGCGACGATTCGTGGCAATATAATATACATTCGTGTATCAATTCCCATAAGCTCCAGAGACAGTATCTCTCTGTTCTGGGTTTGGGTGGCAATTTCAGCAGCTATCGCAGAGCCTGATCGTGCTACCACAATTAAAGCGGTAACCAGTGGACCAAGCTCTCGGGCAATGATAATAACCAAAAGATTGCCAATAAAGCTTTCAATTCCGTATTTGGGGAAATTGGTGGTTGCCTGAATAATAACTGTCGCTCCTAATAATAGCGCAATCCATGAAACCAGTGGCAGCGCATCTATGCCAGTAAATCGTGTTTGATTAACCGCTATTGTATATAGTGACCGAATTTTAAGATAGCGCAATGAACGAAAAGAACGAACAATAGCTTTCATGTATGTATTGAAATCAGCAATACCCCGTATAATTCCATTAACCTTTTGCACAATAATGAAAATATTTTTTTTAATAATCTGCACCATAGAATAATTTTTATATTGAATTTATTTCAGTGTTTTCACAGTGTGATACACACTGTTATATTCAAAAAATATCTTTTGAAAGCGAATAGTATGACTATGGCATATAAGGCTAAAATCGTCAAGCTTGTTATTATTCTGGGTATTCTTCTTGTTTTTATCCTCCAGTGGCATAAGTTTATATATGTAGCAAATTATATTAAAGGATATTATATAACCATCAAAGATTCACTTTTTACATCTGACACGGTTTCAATTATCTATCCAACACGTTTCTTCAATTATAAGCGCCCTTACCATCAAGCACCCCGTGTACTTCTTCACTGCGGCAATATGCTTCTCTATACAGCACCAAAAGAAGAACGGGTTAGTGACATAGCACAAAAGTTGATTGGGTATACCTATTATTACCGGGCATCACATCTTCACAATGCAATTGTAACGCTCAATGCCTTAACATCTAAAACAGTTAGTGCAGGTTCAGTTATTGTGATACCGCATCCTTTACCTTTTATAACCATAGACCTTTCCAAAAAGTCAATGACGCAAATACCCTATATAAAAGGTGTTTACTATTCAGGCAACAGTTTAGCAAGCAACAAAATGTTGCGGCAGCTTTCTGAGTTAAAACAGGCAGGAATAAACGCAGTTGTGTTTGATGTAAAGGATGTATGCGGCACAGTAAATTATAAAAGCCATGTACCCATGGTAGTTGAACTGAATACCCATGAAAAGCGTCCTGTTGATGATGTAGTTACTCTCATACGAAACTTCAAGGAACTTGACCTGTATGTCATTGCACGCATCGCCGTGTTCCGTGATCACCTTCTGGTAGCAAAAAGCCCTGATATGGCTATAAAGTCAAAACGCACGGGTGGAATATGGAATCAGGGTTCAAAGGAATTATGGGTTGATCCAACAAAACAAAGTGTATGGGATTATAATATAGCACTGGCCTGTGAAATTGCCACATTGGGTGCCGACGAGATACAATTTGATTATATACGGTTTCCCACTACAGGGGACCTGTCAGATGCAGGGTATGCGTATGACTTTGGAAAAAAAACAAAAGTGGAAACCATAACTGAATTTTTGGCAAAAGCAAAAAATGAATTGCATAAGCTCAATACCGCAGTTTCTATTGACATCTTTGGTGTTGCTGCATGGCAAAAAGAAGAAGACGTCAATAAGTTAGGGCAAAAAATTGAACTACTGGCACGTAACTGTGATGTAATCTCGCCTATGCTGTATCCTTCTCACTTCAATGACAATTTTGATGGATATGCAAACCCTGGCGACCAACCATATTACTTTATTGCAACCGGGAACAAAAAGGTGCAGGCGATAGCTCCTCATATACTAATCCGCCCGTGGTTACAAGCTTTCAAATGGCGTGTCAGTTATTATGATGAAGACTACATACTTGCTCAGGTTAAAGCATGCATCGAAACCAATACCTATGGGTACCTGTTCTGGAATGCATCCAATGACTATACGATAGTGTATAAAGCTTTTATGAAAAAGAATAACGGAATTCAAAAAACAAAGGGGAAAAGCAAGTGATAGTCCAAGATAAGAATTTTTTGCATGATTATATAAAAGTGTGGGATGATGGTGCTATTAAGGACGCACCATTTATCACATTGGGGCTTGAAGCTGTACTGACCGATTACTATGGAAACCTATTAGATGCTCCACCACCGTTTGAAGTGAAACCTGGTGAAAAAATACTGGATTTAGGCTGTGGCTGGGGCCGCGTGTTAAAGCCGGTCAGGGCTATTACTGGCGATGCTGTAGGGCTTGATATCTCACACCAGATGCTCATTGCAGCACATAACCATCTAAACCATCACAATCTTCCAACGCCATTGGTCAGAGGGGATGGCACAGTATTACCATTTAAGGATTGTAGCTTTGATACAGTCTATTCGCTTCTGGTATTGCAGCATCTTTCCAAAGAAAACGGGAAAAAAGTGATAAAAGAAATACACCGTATATTAAAACCTGGCGGGAAAGCATTTATACGGGTACCTTCCCGGTTTGCTCCTGAAAATCTGTTGATGGCATTTTTGCAACTTATAAGCATCCACATATTCAGATATAAAGACCCTATCAGAATGCGCTTCTACTGTATTGGTGAGATACATAAAATCTGTAAGCCCTTCCGTACTGTAGAAATAACCGCACATGAATTCAGACCACCGTGGAACTTTCACACACCATGGACATGGCACTACATTATCATCCCACAGCGATTCCACAAGCGTCTGCGAGTGCTATCGGACAAAATAGAAAAAAGGGCAAACAGTAAAAGCCCATGGCTTAAGCACTTTGGTGTGACACTGATGATTAAAGTGGTAAAGTAAGCGTTGCTACAGCTATTCCATCACACCATATTACGTCCATACTGGATAAATTTTATTATTGTTATATTTAAAATCAATGCATTGTAGCTGTACAAGCCGCTCAACCTGGCTTGTTATTTCTTCCTTTGAAAATTTTGTTTTTTGTGATAAATACTCAACAAATTCTTTTTTAACATCAACGGGAACCCCATTCTCTATACCCGGAAATTCTTCAATAAGCCTGTCTAATATCATGTCACGCACTATTTCAAATGACCGTATATTGCTGATTAGCTCCTGTTCATTTTGTGAAAGCTTCTGACCCTGTTTTTGCTTTTCACCCAATGACAAAATATATGCTTTTATGCTGCCATTGAATCTATCAACTATCTCATTAATCCTATCAGCAGTAACCCACGGTGTAATCGAAACAGCCCTGTTAGCATCATACAGATCCCAGTCATTGGTTAAAATCTCAATGCCGTAATAATCTTTCATTTCACGCACTTCGGTACCAGGGAATGGTGCCAGCACATGGAACCCGTAATTATCGCTTAACTCTTTTGCAAATTCCAGGGTCTTCTTTATTGTCTCTTCTGTTTCGCCCGGTAAACCCAGTATATACGACGTCATGGGGCTAATGCCAGCCTGCCTGCACATATCAACGGCTTGCTTACATTTCTCAAGTGTTATCTTTTTCTTTACCTTATCCAGAATCTCCTGATTGCCGCTTTCAATGCCAAAGCACAGCATGGTGCACCCAGCTTCTTTCATGTGATGCAACAACTCTAAATTTACTGTATCAACGCGAGCAAATGCAGTCCACGGATGATTGATGCCACGCCTTACAATTTCCTTGCACACTTCAATGCAGCGGCTTTTATGCGATGTAAAAAGATCATCGACGATATTTATCTGCTTAAATTTCATGGTAGCAAGCATGGCAAATTCATCTACAACACGTTTTGTTTCAAAATAGCGTACCTTCCTTCCCACCATCTTGCTGCCAACACAAAAAATACAATTAAACGGGCATCCCCGTGATGTCATCATGTTAATGGGAAAACCAAGCGCTCTATATTTTGATAGCTCTACTAAATGCCGCGCAGGGTATGGAAGGTTATTAATATCGGCGATAAAATCTCTGTTGGGATTATGAACTATCGCATTGTCACTATCGCGGTATGAAATGCCTTCAATGTTTGCATATGCATCTTTATCATATAGGTGCGATAGTAACTGATGAAAAGTCACTTCCCCTTCACCACGCACAATAACATCTATATACAGGTGGTGCAGCAACATATTGTGCGCATCAAACGTTGCATGTGGGCCTCCCAGTACAGTGATACAATCGGGATTGATTTGTTTATAAACTTTTAGAATTGCCAATGCCTTTTTTATGTTCATGGTAACACCGGTTGAGCCAACAACATCCGGTGCAAATGATGACATAACATCCTGTGCACGGTTTTCTGAAAATCTGTTTACTATATAATCCTCAATTTTTACTTGAATATCTTTTTCTTCAAGATATGCAGCAAGTGCCATAAGTCCAAACGGTGGTGATGGCGATTCCTCAAACGGATATGGTGGATTAATAAGCAGTACTTTCATAGTGTCCCTTTAATCGTTGATTTTTAAATTATATGAGTAGTGAATGTATTACCACTGCCATTTTGATATGGTGTCCTGTAATTCAAAACATTACTATTGTCAATACCATTACATGTATTAATTAGTATTGTCATTCCACTCTTCATATTTGTCATTTCAAGCATTACTTTTGTCATTTGAAGCATTACTTTTGTCATTTCGAGCGTAGCGAGAAATCTTCATCCGCCACTTTAAGATTTCTCAGTCGCTTTGCTCCTTCGAAATGACCAAATGAACTTCGTTCATCGAAATGACAGATTAGCACTGCCATTTCGATCTTGTTCCGTAATCTCTATCCCCACCATTGTAGATCCTGAATCAAGTCCAGGATGACTTATTGCCTAACCGTCATTCCGGGCTTGACCCGGAATCTTTTCCCCTACTTTAAGATTTCTCAGTCGCTTTGCTCCTTCGAAATGACGAAATGAACTTCGTTCGCCGAAATGACAGGGAATGCTACCATTTGTGAAAATGACATTACTAAAATAAACAAATTTTAGCAATATTTTTTTAAAAAAATATAGTTTATACTAACATATGCACATGAATACCTGCTACAATTGAATTATCATTTTTTCATATATATTTATTAAAATTTATATATTTTAATTGACAATATGATATACTATACGTATAGTTTCAAAAATAGTATTATTCTAAAGAAATGGTGAGGTTAAATATGCTGTCTGATTATCATTATAATACACATACTGTTTTGGACCTTTTTAAAGACGGTGTTAAGAAATATGGCAATAAAGTCTTATTAAACCGCCATAATGGCACACATTGGGAGTCATTCACCTGGAATCAGGTTGATACAATGGTTCAAGCCTTAGCATCGTACTTCATTGATCTGGGGTTAAAACCTGGGGATGTTGTATCAATCTATTCAGAAAACCGCCCTGAATGGGCAATTGCCGATTTAGCTACCCTTTCAATTGGTGGTATTGATGCAGCTATTTATCCAACAAATTCTGCACCTGAAGCAGCATACATACTGAAAGATTCTTCATCTGTTGTTTGCGTGTGTTCATCAAAATTTCAGACTGATAATGTCCTTTCTAAAAAAAGTGAACTGCCAAACTTAAAGAAAATTATTGTATGCGATGATATCAATTATAATGATGATATGGTCATCACATTTAAAGATGCAGTTAATGCTGGGAATGCAAACCTGCACATAGAGGAGATAGAAAAGCGTACAAAGAATGTAAAACCCGATGATGTAATGACATTAATCTATACATCGGGAACAACAGGCGACCCAAAAGGTGTTATGCTGACACATAAAAATATAATGTTTATATGTCTTACGTTTAACAAAGTTGAAGCTTTACCAGAAGGTTTTATACACTTATCGTTACTCCCACTATCTCATTCGGTTGAGCGTACCATGGATTACTATAGCGTGTTAGAGCGTGGAGCTGTAATTTATTATAGCCGTGGTACAGAATACTTTGCAGAAGAACTCAAGGAAATTCGACCACAATGCGATATTCTGGTTCCTCGTGTTTTTGAAAAGATTTACAACGGAGTTATGGCAAAAGTTAAAGAAATGCCTGAAAAGAAACAAAAGATTTTTAACTGGGCACTATCGGTAGGGCTTCAAGCAGCACCATACTTTATGGCAGCAAAGCGCAAACCTCCATTACTTGCACTAAAATATGCAATAGCAAACAAACTTATTTTTTCAAAACTTAAAAATGCACTTGGTCTTGACCGTGTTATCTGCTGGGGCGCTGCAGGTGCACCGCTGGCAAAAGAAATACATGATTTCTTCTGGGCAATGAATCTTCAGGTACGCAAAGGATATGGATTAACCGAAACTTCCCCCGTTCTTGCTGTTGATGGTTCGCCAAAATTGAGGCCAATTAAATCTGATGGCTGGATATGTCCTTTCCCTAAAACGCAGATAAAGATTGCTGATGACGGTGAAATCCTTGCTAAAGGCCCGCAGCTAATGAAAGGTTACCTTAATAAGCCTGAAGCTACAAAAGAAATGTTTACTGAAGATGGATGGATAAAAACAGGCGATATTGGTGTTCTTGACAATGAAGGATACATTAAAATAACTGACCGCAAAAAAGATATTATCGTCACAGCTGGTGGCAAAAATATTGCGCCACAGGTTATTGAGCAGCGCTTGCTGATTCATCCCTTTATTGAGCAGATTGCTATCGTTGGGGATGCACGAAAATACATCGTTGCCCTGATTGTGCCAAATTTTGAAACATTAACACAGTGGGCAGCCACTCAGGGAATATCAGCACCATCCAATGACGAACTGGTAAAACATCCTGATGTGCGTAAAAAATATGAAACCATAGTTAATGATGTTAATCAGGAATTTGGCAAGGTTGAACAGATTAAAAAGTTTACACTGCTACCACAGCAATTCACCCAGGAAACAGGTGAATTAACGCCTACACTCAAAATCAAACGCAAAGTTATTCAGAAAAAATATGCAGATATTATAGAAGAAATGTACAAAGAATAAATTTATTCACACACAGAGAGCGCTTTTAAACACAGAGTTTTGGGATATATGCTCTGACCCCATTTCACAGCGCTCTCTGTGTGCTCGACGCACTCTGCATGCTACATTTTTTTCTAACCTTTTTTAAAAAAAAATCCCATCATATCTTGACGAAAATCAAAATCATAGCTATATTAACAAGTACGAACGTTCGTTCAGAGGTGAATTATGAGCAATACAATCACTGATAAGCGGCAGCAAATTCTTGATGTAGCAAAAGAGCTTTTTGCTACAAAAGGATATTCGGCCACAGGCATACGTGAAATAGCCGAAAAGGCGGGACTGTCGCTTGGGAATTTTTATAATTATTTTAAAAATAAAGAGGATTTATTTAAAAGCCTGCTTGATCCTGAAAATATACTTATGCATCTTACTCAGATAAAGCAGATGTTAAATAACAATTTCCCCTTTAATTTTAAAGATATACTAAAGGCAATTAAATTAGTTGTGGATAATGATTTCCATCTCTACAGGCTTATATTTATTGATCTTACCGAATTTAACGGATTATACACAGATAAAATACTGGATCGCATCATTCAGGAAGCAACCACAACCTTTAATACCAATGTTAAAAACGCAATTGTAGGACGCATCATAAAAGACGATGATTACCAATTTTACATCAAAGCATTCATTATATCAACCTTGTCACTTTTGGTCATTGGAAAAATTTTACCATCTGCAAATTTTAACGATTCGTCTGATGATTATATTGCTGAAAAGCTTTCCAATGTCATATTGCATGGGATTTTGCTATGAGGTATACACCATACATATTTTTTTGGGCGATAGTTACTGTAATAGTAAGCAGGGTTGCCTTTGCACAGGAACCTTTTAGCCTTTTATCCGTAGAAGACAAACCAACCGCAAGCATCAAGGGATTTGTTGAAATTGACACCACCACGTCCACCTATCCCCATCAGGAAACAGCTGACATCTTTAAAAAAGATGAACTCAAAGCAAACACCACTATCAAATATGGCAAGGAGTCATTCTATGTTTATACTGATATACATGCATATCTATTGCCAAATCTGATTAACAAAAACATAAATCCTGCATATCGATATGCATCACAAACCGACATCCTGCGAAATGGCACCGTTACATCCAGCAATGCAGAAATTAATTTTCGTGAATGTTATATAAATTATGAGATTGGCTCTGTACGCTTGCGTGCAGGCAATCAGATATTTGCATGGGGAACTGCCGATGCATTTAACCCAACATCGTATTTCAACACATACGACCTTCGTGAATTTCTGTTTAAGGATGAGGACACCGAACTCAAGATGGGAGTACCCGCGCTGTCAATGCTTATAACGCTTGGCAATGATACACTTGAGCTTGTTGTCACACCGCTGCATGTGCCACTGCGCATGCCACAAGCTGACACATTCTGGCAACTGAATGTAAAGGAGGGCCCTTTTCCGGTAACTATCGCACAACCCCAAACCCTGCCTTTTGAAATTGCCAATGCTGGCGTTGGTGCGCGCTACTACCACAATGTTGCCGGCTTTGATGTCCACCTGAGTGCATACCACGGTCCTGACACACAGCCATATCTTTTGCCGGTACAAACTATATTAAAGCCAAATGAACCGGTTTCAATTCTGGTTGAGCCACACTATGCTATAGTAAACATGGTGGGCACTGCGCTATCAAAGGCATACAAAGATTTTGTATTTCAGGTTGAGGCTGTCTATAGCCCTGATAAAACGGGCGTTGTGGATGTTGATTTGCAAAACTTGAGTGCAGCACAGCTTGCAACGCTTCTTCCCTACAAAACGCGCAAGAGCCATTTTGTAACGTATTCGGCTGGCTTTAATTATTTCATCCCCATCCGCGATTATTTCAAAGAGCACGAAGGGCAATGTGTGTTTACCTTTGAGTGGAGTCAGTCACACTTTTTTAATGAAGAACTTATGAAGCCAATGCTTTCGGACATTGTTGTGCTGAGATTACAGGATAGCTTTCTTAATAACAAGCTCACTGTAAAGATAAGCTCATTTATTGAAACGCAAACAAAAAGTTATATGATAATGCCTCACGTTAGCTACCGCTTTGACAGCGGGATTAACTTTGACGTAACGTACATATATCTAAATATGACAAAAGACTCATATTTTGCAGGCTACAACAACAATGATTGCGTAACAGGGAGGATTAGCTATGAATTCTAAAATACTCTTTGTGGCGATAGTAACTGTTATAGCCTTTACTTCCTGCGGAGCACTACAGGAGGAATCGGCAGTCATTGCTGGCTTGGTCACGGTGGATGAAGGAATTTCACGGACTGAAAGCGCCCCTGTTTTTGTTGCCATTGCTAAAAATGGCGATATGGAAGCCATACAAAACGATCCTGCCAACACCATCATTACCGTCATCCAACCCGATGAATCAGGGGAGTTTACCCTTGCGTGCAAAGACTATGGATTAAACAGCGGCGATGAGGTTTTCTTATTTGCGTTTATAGACAATGATTATGCGGGCGGCATCTCCTTCCCCACGCCTGGCGATGCGGTTGGCTTTTACAATAATGGATTTAAGCTTTCGTACACCATTGGCATTGATGGCCAGGCAGATATACATATTAACAGGCAGCAGTACAATTTTAATGCAAGCATCATTGGCATACTTGATGGCAATGAAAGTGGCAATGTCATTCTGATTGCATATGCAGGAGATTTCAATTCAAGCAACTTTTCTGATATTGATATTGATGCAGTGATTGCGTATAAAAAAATCATAAAGCCTGCATATCCGGTAAGCTTTACCCTTCCTGTCATGCCGTATGGATACGATGTCCCAATTGGAGGCGTCTATATCATAGCACTACTGGATGCAAATAATAACGGAATCCCCGACGAAGGCGACACCATTGGCTTTGCTGTTGAACCAGGCAGCAATACACCGGTAGCCGTAACCATTACCGATGGTGTGGTTTCTGCTTCTACCATTAGGTTTCTTATGCCCATATACGGTGAACCTGCTACCAATGATCCCCCATTAACCATCACAGGCCAGTTTGATGCTCCAGCCGGATATAGCTCTGACCCCGCCACCAAGCCAATATTTATAGTGGTAGCTAAAGGCTCTGACCCCAATGAGGTATTTACCAATATCAAGAACTTAAACACCCAGACATTTGACTTCACCCGCGTTACACAGGGGGAAAACAGTTTTGCTCTGACCCTTTCGCGAAGTAAATTTAACCCCGGTGATAGTGTATTTATCTTTGCCCTGTGGGATAAGGATTATGAAAGCGGTTTGCCTTCACCAACACAAGGTGATATGTTGGGATTTGTTATGAATAAAAACAATTTTGAATATACGGTTATTCTACAGGAAGGTGATAACCAGTTAATAAAAAGTGGATCCCAGTATATATTTAATGGCCATAATGGATATTCATTTACACTGAATAGGAATATATATAATCATAGTGCAGCTATTCGTTTTCAGCTGGAAAAAGGCGCTTTAAATGATACTCAATTTGCAAACGGGACAAAGGTCCTGGTTGTTGCTGTATATGAAACAGACTCCATATCAACAGGTTATGCTATAGATATGGATAAAATTATTGCAACAGCTACTGTGCGCATAAACAGGCAAACAGGTTCAAACACCACCGTATATTATAGCATGCCGGTAATGCCAGCACTGCTTGATTCAATTCCAGCACTACAGGATGGAGAGCTTTGTATTGATAATATATGGGTACTGGCAGTGCTTGATAGCAATGGTAACGGTAAACCTGATGATGGTGAACGGATAGGATTTTACTGGGGATATTTTATAATTTATTATCCAATAAAGCTTCCATCTCCATTAGGAGATGGTACAACAATTTTAAACAAAACAGTACGTTTTTCAAGTTATACCTATTAGGATAATTATTTGATAGTATGCGTTTTTCATCACATGAAAAGTGAGGATAAGGGATAGTGAAAATACTAATTATTATCTATTTTTAAATGGGGTTTCCCATTATTTTAAATACTAAAACTAATCTAACATAAGGAATGGAATATGAAAAAGTGGCTCAACATTATACTAACCTATCCAAAAACAGTAATAGCAATCATCATTGCTATCACCATTATCGTAGGCAGTGGTGTATTTACAATAAAGTTTGATAGCTCCATTGAAGCGGTTATGCCAAAAAAAGATCCTGAATATCTACTCAATGAAGAAGTGAAGAAGATATATGGCAATACCGGCAAATTCATAATTATTGATGTGAATTCCAGCAACATGTTGCAACCGCACATTTTATCGCTGGCATCGCATCTTCACGATGACTTAGAAGAATACCAGAAGTTTGATGAAGCAAAAGAAAACAGGCGGTTGACCTTGTTACAGGAACTATCGCACAATAAAAGCATATCAATACAAAAACTGTACCAGACGT
The DNA here is from genome assembly GCA_040756435.1 of Spirochaetota bacterium. Classification (NCBI taxonomy): domain Bacteria; kingdom Pseudomonadati; phylum Spirochaetota; species Spirochaetota bacterium. The sequence continues at coordinate 30,937 of JBFLZD010000024.1, forward strand.
TTGCCGATGACCCTGCGTTTATACGATACCTCAAGCGTACATTGCAGGAGCTTTCCATTCAACACGGTACCCTTTCAAAGCACGACCTGACAAAGATTATCAAAAAATTTACAAAGACAATTGAAATAAAACAAAGCCAGACAGTGGATTTGATACTATCCCCATTTACTATGAAAGATCTTTTAGGTAAAAGCGATACGCTATATGTTCGCGATATCGTTGAAAAGGATGAATTGGGAAAACGAAAGATCCCACAAACCAAAGAAGAGATTGCTGAGTTTAAAAAACGCCTTACTAACAACCCCGCCTTTGAAAAAGGGATTTATGTAAAAGATGCCAATGGCACTATCACTGACTTTGGAATACTTTTACGCTTAATTGACCAGCCTGTGTATGATCCGCTAGTCAAGGAAATTGAAAGCGTTACATCTTTTTACCAGAAAGACATTACTATTATTTTGCAAGGAATGCCCGTTACTCACCATGAAATAAATGAATATATGAAAACCGACTTAGAGCGTTTCCTGCCCCTGGTACTTGTTGCTATGCTTATTGTGTTTTATCTTAACTTCAGGTCCATACGGGGGATGTTACTTCCCTTTTCTACTATTGTGCTTTCGGACCTGTGGGTCATTGGCCTTATGGGACACTTAGGCTTTAAGCTCAATGTCATTGGCGTAGCACTTCCACCACTTATGGCAGCAGTAGGTAGCTCGTATTCAATTCATATCTTAAACCAATACTTTAAAGAATGCAAGAACATTAAAACAGGAAAAATAAATGTGATTAAATCCTCACTGTTGCATATTTCGTTAACTGTTATTCTTGCAGGGTTCACCACATTTTTAGGATTTATCACATTATCCACCAATCAGGTTTCATCAATCCGCGAAATGGGCATTTTTGCTGCATTGGGAGTGCTTTTTGCAGTAGTCATTTCATTAACACTCATCCCTGCATCTCTGGTACTATTGCCCGAAACTGCAAAAACAATACACTTTACGTCAGCAGTATTATCATATATTAATAATTTGAATTTAGTGGAAAGGATGGTAAAAATACTTGCAGGCTGGGCAGTAAACAAAAGTGCACTGGTCATTAGCATTTTGATTGTAGCGCTTGGTGTTGCGTTTGTTGGTATGTCAAAAGTAAAAGTTGAAACTTCGGTGCACGCGTATTTTAAAGAAGGCGACTATGTGCTGACAAGTTCAAAGATTATTGGGCAAAAATTTGGAGGAGCAGCAGGATTGAATATCCTTATTGATACCGGCACACCTGATGGAGCAAAAAACCCACACATACTACAGTTTGTTGATAACTTCAGGAACTGGCTTACAGATGAAAACAATATAGATTTAAATATTGGCCGCACAGATGCATTTACTGATTTTATTAAAACAATAAACTTAGCAATGCACAACAACGATTTTACGTACTATTCCATTCCTGAAACCATACAAGATGTTGATAGTTACATAGATTTATATAGTGGTAAGGATGATAATGACAACGGCCTTGCAGATGAGTTTGAACCGTATGTTGATAGAAAATTTACCACACTGAATATCTTTGCTCGCTTGTGGGAAAAGGAAGGAAAATTTTTAAGCACAAACACTATGCATCACATTATAAATAAAATACAAAATTATCTTGATACCAATATCCCTGAAGGGTGTACCTATAAAATTACCGGTGAGCCTAAGGTACTGGTGCGGATGTCAGAATATATTGTGCAGGGTCAGGTGATGAGCCTGGGATTGAGTTTACTTAGTATTTTTGTGGTGGTGCTGCTTATCTTTCATAATCTCAAAGCTGCATTGGTATCGCTCATTCCCATTAGCACTGCGGTGCTTCTTAACTTTGGTGTGATGGGATTTTTAGGCATTCGCCTTGATATGGCAACAGCCATTATTGGAGCAATTACGGTAGGTATAGGGATTGATGACACCATACACTTTATCAACACGTACCGGCATTTTCACTTAAAGGGATTGCAACAAAAAGAGGTAATTATAAAAACACTCAACCAGGCTGGTGTTGCAATTATGTATACATCACTTGCATTAATATTTGGATTTTTAGTGCTGGTAATCTCCAGCTTTAAACCCGTTATATATTTTTCGGTATTGTTGGCAACAACAATGATTACAACAACCTTGGGAGCACTTTTGTTTTTACCTGCAACTATTAATTTACTACAGCTTGATCTATCACCTATGACACATACATCACGATTGCTGGAATATTTTAATTTAGGGAAATACTTTGAATTTGAATCTGAATAAAATACAAAACACTAAATTTATTATATAAGGAGGCACATAATGAAAAGATTTCTAATGGTAGCTTTGTGTATTATAAGCGGTGCGATAGTTACTGTGTATGCAATGACTGGCAGGGAAATAATGGAAAAGTCAGATGCGCTGACCGAGCCAAAAACTGCAATAAGTAAAGCAACGATGGTAATTTACAAAGGTGGTGATACACTCACGCGAACTATCGAAATGATGGCAATGAAGGTTGGGCAAAATGACAAAGTGCTTGCCGTAGTCAAGGAAGAACCAGGTGGTGATATTACCAAGGTATTGACACATACCAATAAATCAGGTGAAGATATGCAATGGGTTAAAATGCCCAACGGGAAAGTGAAGCGTATATCTTCAGGAGATCGCAGTGGTGCGTTTGTCAATTCACATATCTTTTATGAAGATTTGCGATCCCGGAATATTGATGATTATGAATACACCTTGTTGGGAGAAGAAACTGTTGAAGGATATGCTTGCTATAAGGTTGAAGCAAAACCAAAACCTGGCAAAAGCATTTATGATAAGGCAATATTTTTTATCATAAAATCAGGCGAATTTCAGTACTTTGCTGTACGTATAGATATTTTTTATGAAGGATATCTTTACAAACGGTTGATTAATTATAATCTGAAAAAGGTTGATGGCATCATTACACCCTATAAAGCTGTTATGTATAGATTGGACAAAAGTGGGCAAAATTTAGGCCGAACCGAAGTAACCATCACAAATCTGCAATACAATAATCCAGCAATTAACGAGGGTATGTTTAATCAAGGTAAATTATAATTCAATCGTTCCTTTTCTTAACTCCTATTGCAGGCGTGTAACAATGTTAGCGCCTGCATTTTTTTATTAGAGCTATAACAGTATCATCTCTGGGGTATTTCTTATGGTGATGTGATGGTGTTGTTAAATATAGGCTCTGACCCCTTACAATAGTATCACCCCTCAGGGGTTTTATAGTAAATAATAGCATGTCATCCTGAACTATGTCCTGAATTTATTTCAGGATTGATTCAGTGTAGTCATCCTGAACGTGATTCAGGATCTCATTGGTGGGAACAAGAGATTCCGGATCAAGCCCGGAATGACGTATAGGCAACAAGTCATCCTGAACTTGATTCAGGATCCTTATAAGGCTCTGACCCCTTACAATAATATCACCCCTTCGGGGTTTCATGATGATGTTTAGATAGTATGCTCTGACTCCACTAAGGATCTTACATATCTTCCTATCATTAAGGATTTGCCCCCTCAAAATCCCACTATCTTTCCAATAACTCAGCACACTCTGCATGCTCTGCGTGTTCCATCAGTTTGTTTCACACAAAGACCGCAGAGATGGGGAGGATGAGGCTCTGAACCCTTACAATAATATCAACCCTTCGAGGTTTGAATGATGTTGTGATGGGGTTGTGAAGATAATATGCTCTGACCCCATGTTTTTTAATTTTTTCATCAAAAAGTACAAAATTTTTCCCAATTCCTTTTAATTTTTTCCACCAAAAGCGTTGTATACAGTAGAAGCTTAATTTACCTATTATAACAAAACACGGAGGAATACTATGGCACGGAAATTGCGTGTACAAATGCCCGGTCTTACCTATCACATCACTTCCCGCTGCATTGAGTGGCGAAATATGTTAGAAGAAGAGTACTTTAAAGCCTGCTTTGTGGAAATTTTACGCAGAGCAAAAGAAAAATACCCGTTTAAGCTTATTGCCTACTGTATTATGGACAACCACATCCATTTGGTTATTCACACGGTAGATGATGGAGCACCTATAGGACGCATTATGCAGTATATTAAGGCACGGTTTGCAGAACTGTATAATAAGGTAACCGGAAGGACTGGTCCTTTCTGGAATGAGCGGTATAAAGATAGCATTATACAATTTGCTAAAGATGGGTTTCACTATTTATTGTGGTTGTTGTGGTATTTGGCGTATAATCCGGTACGGAAAAACCTATGCTCTGACCCCACTACATACCATTACAGCAGCATAAAAGCATATTTACAGGAGGATGCCGATGTAGGTGTGCCAATAGACCATCATGATTACTTTGTACAGTTAGGGGAAACCTTTGCCAAGAGGGTGGCTTCGTTTATGCACTACGATGCAATATATCGCAAGCGGTATTCTATTGTAGGGTGGGTGTAAAAAAAATAATTGAAGCAACCACATTGCAAGAATGTAATAAAATGCAACTTCTAAATCTTATAATTTTCGTGATACCCTGCTGGTATATGATAATATTTAAAAGGTTGTTGTAAAATTCTACTTGCTCTTGTTTCAGGATTATCAAAAAAGTCTTTTACTATTTCCATAAAGTTCAATGAGACACCATAATACAGGCTTCTATATGGCCCTTCATCAGTAACGTCTCCACTGCGATAATTTCGAGTGAAATATCCAAAATCAAGTTGAATATACCGTAAAAAGTCTGGTAGTTTTAATCCTAAATTTTGAAGCCCTGCCAATCTGAAATTGAGGACAAATATTGCACCATTATAATCAGTAGTAAAGTTAATGGGTTTTTCATTCTGTTTTTTGTAAAAACGAGAAGTAGGTACATATTGCCAGCTATAGCCAATAAGGGAATCTAATGTTGGTGAATATTCCAGTATTACACCCAACGTAATCCCTGACAGGTCAGAAATTAAATCTTCATATGAGAAGCCATATTCACTGGTGTATGCATCCCCCACTTCTATCATAAGACCCAATGCAGCTGCTGTTGTAATTGAATAAAACCATTTGGTATTTTTCCCATTTTCCGACCAATCATAATAATTATGCATAATCCTAAATGCTAAATAGTGTGAAAAAGCATGGCCAACTTTGTCAGCACCACCATTGGCTGTATTCTGGCCAAAAAAACCTTCATGACGTACATGGAAACCGTCTTCTTCACCCCAATTCCATGTTGCCATGCCATATACTAATGTACCAACTGGGATGCCAATAAAAGCAACCAATGTATATGGTGTTGGCCAGTTATTTCCATTTGGTTGATCCATAGCATCTGGTGTATTTGTACTTATATCGTTGCTTAGCTGACTTATAACAATATCAGTGTTGGTAAATTCTTCCGGTTTCTGCGATAGTATGCTATTTCCTTTTGCAAATGTATAAGTTGTAAAATGTAATAAAAGTATTATAGAAATTAGCTGAATTAGAATTATATGTTTTTTCATTTTCAACCCCTAAAAATATGTTAAAGCCAGGCTATTCAATAAAAATTATACATAACAATATGAATTGTATCTCATATTGTAAAGAAAAAATATAAAAAAATGTTTTTTACCATTATTGAAAAATTGTTTTTAAATATGAAAAAGTAATATATTGAGATAATCCATAAATAGTACAGCATTTTATATAATTTGGTGAGTATAAAAAAAGGATCAGAGCATAACAATTATTGTTCTAAGACAGAAGTCATGATGGATTTAGTAGTATCCATCAATTCTTCAATTTTATCCTCAGTATACTGATTAATATTAATAGGTTTGTGAATATATAAATGAACAATTCCAGGAAATAGGTTAATTGTATGTGCTGGCAATATTTTAGATGTTCCTACTATAGTTACAGGTAATATTGGAAGCCCCAAATCAAATGCCATTTTAAAAGCACCCTTTTTAAACTCACCAACTTTTCCATCTTTACTGCGGGTACCTTCAGGGAAAAAAATTACCGAAGTGCCATTAACAATCTTCTTCTTAGCCTCATTCAGTGATGCTAATGCTCTTTCGGTATTTGACCTGTCAATAAAAATGTGCCCTACCTTCTCGCAACCAATGCCCAAACCTGGAACTTTCCTGAGTTCCTGTTTCATAACCCATTTAAAATCTATACCCAACCATCCATATAACACAAATACATCATAATGGCTTTGATGATTTGAGACAATAACATATGACTGTTGAGGATTAATATTCTCTCTTCCATGTACCTTTACCAGCATAGGTGTCATATATCCATTAAGTCTTGACCATATGGCACCACATATATAACTGGCTATTTTGGGGTTTGTCAAAGGAACAAGAATAATTGTCAAAAACCCAAAAAACAACGTTGATACAACCAGAAAGGGTAAAAATACAATCCATTTATAAGGTTGATATAAAACATAAAGAATTTTTTTTATCATACCACCACCTTAAAAAAACAATAGACATATTTTGAAATATTTAATTTTTTTTGCAACAAAATAAAATAATAACTACACCTTTATATTTATGTTTTTAACAATTTTTATTTATACTTTACTTGACAACTTTACATAAGTATAATTGTTAATACAATAACAGGGTTGGGGCATAACTACATATAAAATAAATTTTTATCGATACATGAGGGATACTATGAACCATATTGTTGCTCTGACCCAATACGATGCCAGGGGAAGTGTTAAAAAAGCCATAGAACTTTCCAGAGCATTTCACAATGTAAAACCATCTGATACAGTTTTTATTAAACCAAATATTGTATTTTGGGCAAAGGTTCCTTTCCCTAAATGGGGTGTTATTACTACTTCAACAGTAGTACAAGAGGTTGTCGAATTGTTGAACGATCAAGGTGTACATAATATTACTATTGGCGAAGGTATTGTAACACTCAAGCCAGGTGATACAGAAACCGCTACCCATGCATTCTACTATTTAGGGTATACTACATTAGCAAAACAATATGGTATAAAAGTAGTTAATATATTTGATAGACCATTTGAAAAAGTTTATTTAGATGATGAAATAGAAATAAGCCTGAATACCGATGCTTTACAATGCGATTTTTTAATAAATCTTCCTGTATTGAAAACGCATGCCCAAACCGTTGTGAGCCTTGGTCTTAAAAACTTGAAGGGGTTGCTAAATATAGCATCACGGAAAAAGTTTCATAATCCCGATGATAATAAAAATCTTCATTATATGATTGCAAAATTGCATACTCTTTTGCCAAAAGGAGCAACCATTATTGACGGGATATATACGCTTGAACGGGGTCCAGGTTTTGACGGAAAGCCTCAACGAAGCAATATTATCATTGCATCAGCCGATACACTTTCAGCAGACCTTGTAGGCAGTAAAGTACTTGGGCATGATCCACAAAGCATTCCCTATTTACACTTATCAGCAACACAACAAGGTAGAAAATCTGATTTATCTGATATAACTATTGTAGGGGAATCATTAGAATCTTTATCATCATATCACGAATATACCTTTCCTTATAACAAAGAAGGCACATTGCCTGAAAAATTGCATAAGATGGGGGTTATGGGTTTATCATATCCAAAATATGATACTACTATGTGTACCTATTGTGCAGCATTAAATGGTGCAGTACTTACAGCCATAACTTTTGCATGGCAGGGAAAACCATGGAATGATGTTGAAGTACTCACTGGCAAAAAAATGCAACCTTCACCAGGTAAGAAATACACCATCTTGCTTGGCCAGTGTATGGTAAATTTGCATAAAAATAATTCAAGTATAAATGCAATTCCAGTTAAGGGATGCCCACCTGATCCAAAAGAAACAGTAAAGGCTTTACATAAGGCTGGCATTGAAGTCAATCCAATAATTTTTGAACATCTGGATATAGCACCCTCTTATTTTATGGAGCGATATAAAAACAAGCCAGAATATGAAGAGCAATTTTATATGATTCATTTATAATAGAATGCATATAAAGATGAATAAAGTTGATGCAATCAGAAAACAATTTTTATAAAAAGTTAGATTTTACATTCTATGCAATAGTATGAGGTCAAGATGGAAGACAGTGTAAAAAGAAACCCATTTACAGCGATATTTCAAAAATATTATGAAAAAACAATGTCAGATAGCCGTAGCAAAGAAATTGCAGAATACATTAAAGATTTTTTAACCATCAATGATGAAGAAATCATTAATGATATGCTTACCGAATTGCGCAATACATTAACAATTTATACCTCAAAATTAAAAAATGAACACATACAGATAATAACACTTTTCATAGATGCACCAGATGATGAATATTTCATTCCATCAATAGTTTTGGCCTCGGCTTACAACAGTTATAAAATTAAAAACACATACTCAATACCATCACATCCATTGCTTCCTGGAACTGACAATCTGTATAAGCAGATTGAATTTGGTAAAAATGTTTTTTCACAATTTGGCGGTTGCGATATCGATATGATATCAGATATCCTTTTTGATATGACATCTTTACCAGATATTGCCAACTCTGAGTTGTTCAGGCAAATGCAAACATTAGTAATAATAAAAATTCTTGAGCTTTTGTATAGCTCATGCATGTTGTTAATGAAAGGTGATGTATTTAAAAAATTGCCAAAAATTATGCCCTTTGCCTTCTTTGCACATCTTGATGATAAGGAATATATACACATTGCTCCTTATGATTGATAAGAGACCTTATTATTTTTATTATTTGCTATGAATGCATCTTTTGCCATTATCATTTTTGGTGCAATTTTTACCCTATTGCATGGCATTGAACAAATTACTGGAAGGGCTCACCGCACAAAAATTGACTATCTTACAGCTATCGTTATGGCTGATGTAGCTCTTATTCTATATAATCATGCAGTTATGGCAACAGATGGCCTTCAAAAACAACTATCGCTCATATTTTATTTAACATCTATTTATGTAATTGGACCACTCAATTACTTATATTACTATTCTTTATTACATAATACCCTAACAATATCTATTCGTTTACTCAGTCATTTATTTCCAGCTATTGTTTTGTTTTGCATTGAATGTATGTATTATCTTTCACCTGCCCATGTTAAAGAAAATATCATATCTTCAATGTATACGCAAAGTATTAATGTTTTCAGTATTCTTCTTTTTTCAGGTGGAATACTATTTGTACTCTATCAGCTTTACTTTATCTATCAATGCAGTAAAGTTTTTAATGATGTTAAAATACGTAAAGGCTTATATTTAACATTAATCCTTGAATCAATTAACATTACAACCCCCATACCCATACTGCTGTGGCTTATCACAAAAAAGAACCATTACTATGCAATTGCAGGATATATGACCATAGCTGTCATAGTAATTCTTTTTCTGACTAACCGACGATTCCCATTATTATTCCACAGAATAGCTGATGCTATACGAAATAAAAAATATGAAAGAAATTATTTATCAAATATTGACAAAGAATATCTGCACCAGCAGCTTTTGAATATAATGAAAAATGAAAAAATATATTTAGACCCAGAGATTAATCTTGAAAGCATGTCCTTCAAACTCAATATAACCCCCCACCAATTATCACAATTTTTAAATGAATACTGCCATATGCGTTTCAATCATTTTGTAAACAAATATAGAATTGAAGAAGCCAAGTATATACTTTCAAAGCATCCTGATGCAAACATCATATCAGTTGCGTATCACGTTGGTTTCAATTCAAAATCAACATTCAACAAAATATTTAAGCAATATACAGGAAAAACACCTTCTTCATATAAAGATAGTTTTAAAACTAACAATAATTAATTGTAATAAGATATTATTGTCTTACTATGTCCATTGTTATAACACAAGTCGACAACAGTACTATGTTATGATAGCATTTCAAATAAAATTATTATCACAATAATCTGGAGGAAAGTATATCATGAGTACCCTGTCGCAGGCCAGCATTGATGAATTTGAACAATTAACTGCAAGCTTCTGTAAAAAGAGTTTATTGCACTACATAGACGAACACCATCCCGATGGCAATTTCACTCTATTACCTTCCCTTATAGATGAAGCATGCGCTATCGGAATTATCGCAAAAGCAAACGCAAGCGCACCAGGTTATGACTACGGGGTATGGGGTAAACAAACTATCGATTCAAAAGATGCCATACAAAGCTCCCTTATAATGCTAACTACATTGGCCAAAACATGCGCTTCTTTTGCATTTCTGGTACACATACAGGGAATAGCATCCCATATTCTTATACGTAATACCATAAAAAACGATTATCACTATCCTTTGTTAATACTTTACGATGGCTTTTTCCCACCATATTATTCTTCATTACGGAACCCATCCAGGATACCCATCAATTATACAATAGAAAATAACTATCTCATTCATACTGGTACAGGATATGGATATAAACCTCAGTATGCAATAATGTGCATACCTGAAGCAACGGGATGGCACTGTATCTACTTTAACAATACCGAAACAATACTTTTTCAACCTTTAAAAACACTCGGTATTAGAGGATTAACCTACTGTGCCCGCTTTAACTCAAGAATTACACATACCGTGTCGGTTGATATAAAAACAATTGAATCATTGTTTGCATATTTCTGGCTTGGATTAGCAGCCATTGCAACAGGCATTGCACAGAGTGCATATCAAAAGGCAATTGAATATGCTGGGGAGCGCTACCAGCGTGGAAGTTTGATAAAAAACATTGAATCAGTTCAGATGCTTCTTGGAAATGCTAAAGCCAGTATTGAAGCTTCAAAAAGAGCACTTTTTACATTTGAATTGGGCGATAGTTCATTGATATTAAACCATGCTGCTCAAACCAAGCTTACTGCAACCACCCTCTGCAGTCAGGCTGTTACTGATTGTCTTCAGGTATTTGGTGGTTACGGTTACATGGAAGACTTTGGCATAGAGAAAAAGTTTAGAGATTGTATCACACTACAAACAATCGGTGGTTCACCATTCTTTATGAAACAATTTATTGCCCAGATGGAAATGGAGGAATAGCATGTATACCGATAACTATCTGTCATTACGACATTCTAAGGAATCATTACCTATTTTGGGGAAATTGTTGGTTGATGGCAAATATCAGAGCCTGTGGGATTATGATACAACATTATTACCACGAAAAGTACGAAAATGGCGCAGGAGAGCCAAAACTTTTTCCCGGCTATATATACACCCACTTGCACCTGTAGTTGACAATAACCCGTATGATTTTGATCCACAACCACTAATAAAAGAAGCAACTCGCTGGGGATTCCAGACCATCATCATGCCTTTTCCATTTGGCAGTGCAGCACTGGTACCGTATTTACGCAGTACAACCTTACAGGTAGCTGTCATTGCTGAAGAATTTGCAACTGAATGCGGTGGGCTTGCACTTCTTTTGCTGGCACATCACTTAGGTGTTGCACCACTTCTTTTAAGTGGACATATACCTACATGGTTAAAATTTTTACTTCCCATGTATATCAAGGGAGCATGGTTTGGAAAACCCACAACCATGGCTTTTGCAATCACAGAGCCTGAAGCAGGGAGTGATGTTGAAGACAGTGTGGGAGCTAAAAATGCACACATCCAGGTAACGGCAACACCAGCTAAAGGCGGCTATCTTCTCAATGGCACAAAAATATTTATATCTGATGGTGCAATTGCTGACCAGGTGACTGTATTTGCAAAGATCAAAGGTGAGGGTGTGGATTCATGGACTTGCTTTTTAGTCAAAAAAGGCATGAAAGGCTTCAGTGTTGGCAGGCGTGAAAAGAAGATGGGGCAACGCGCTGCTGATGCAAGTGAACTCATATTTGATAATGTCTTGGTCCCTAAGAGAAATGTAGTTGGGAAAGTAAGGGGTGGGTGGGCATTGAATCAAAATGTTTTAAACTACTCACGTCCTGTTGTTGCTGCAATGGCTTTGGGGCATGCTCGTGGAGCTTTTGAAAGAGCACTACACTTTTGCAATCACAATTACTATATGGGCAAAAAACGTATAGATTATAAAGAGATTCAATATGAACTTGCTGATATGCTCATAAAGCTGGAATCAATAAGGATGACGATATGGCGTAGCTGCGCTCATTTCAGAGCTGTGCAATCACTTTCATCTATTGCCAAGGTTTACGCGTCAGATATGGCCGTTGAAATATGCCAGCAGGCAATGGCAATCATGGGCGATGCAGGAATACACCACGATTATGGTGTTGAAAAATTCCTGCGTGATGCACGCTTAACGCAAATTTATGAGGGCACTAACCAGATTAACCGTTTTGCAATCATTGAACATCAGTGGACCACTGATATTGCTATGGATTACAACAACTATTGATTTTATAGGAGGAGCATAATGAAAACAATGACCAGAGAAAAATTTTTTACTATTCCCACTGAGACATTTAAAATGTCAAAAGGTACTGTGGAGTTGCCAATCTATTACTATGATTATGGCTATGCACATTTTATTTTCTTTGTGAATTATGAAGCTGCCAAAAAGAAGCTTGAAGAAACAGCATTTTTACCCTGTAAGTTTTTAGGAAAAGCAATAGCCCTGTTAAATTTTTTTGAATATCGCGACACCGCAATTGGCCCTTACAATGAAGTGGGACTTTCCATTTTGTGCTATCCAAAAAACAAAAAGCAACCGTTTATGGTGCCATTGCATATATTGAAGGATGCAAAGAAATGGCAGGTTGGAGCGTATGTCATTAATCTTCCCGTCACAACTGAGATTGCATATCTTGCAGGCAAAGAAGTATGGAACTATCCAAAATTTGTAACACGAATAGATTTTACTCTTGTTAATCGTTATTTTAAGGGCGTTGTGTATGACCCCAATCTTAATGAACCCCTGGTGACACTGGCAGGAAACATAGGCTTTATTGCAACGCCAAAGCAAAAGAATGCCTCTTTTATTTCCCACACAACACATAAAGGCATTCCTCTCAGAACGCTAACCGTGGTTGATACGCGTTTTAAAATAGCATACGGCTTTGGGGGAAAATGCACTGTTAATGCAAAGAGTAATCATAGTATGGCGCAAAATCTACGTGACTTAGGTATTGATGGCAAAAAACCAATAGGCTGCATGTATTCACCACAGGCACAGATGATGCTCTGTAAAGGGGATCCTATAGCATAATACCTCTATAGTTTTTTGGGCGATAGTTACCAGTGAAAATATTTTTACCTGCAATCAATGGTGCACTGCCATTTTTTCCACAGTAACTATCGCCAAACAAAAACAACCACATATATAATAAACTCACAATTTATCTTGACCTGGCGCTCATAAAAAAAGAAAATGCGATAGTTACTTAAAAACCTCAAGTCAAGAAGGTATGCATGAAATTACTATTACCCTTTATAACTATCAGTGTCTTACTATTTGTTGGCCACTACCTTAGACTGCACGTTAAACTTTTCCAGAAGCTGTACCTGCCATCATCGTTACTGGGTGGCATTGTTGGACTTATACTGTATCAATCAGCTAAAGCACTCTCTGTCAATACTCTTAGCATCTGGTTTGATGGACTTACCATGTTGCCTGCTTTTCTTATTAATATAGTCTTTGCCTGCCTTTTTATTGGTGTTACATTGCCTTCATTTAAAACAGTTTCAAAAAAAGCTATCCCGCAACTTTCGTATGGCCAGATAGTTGCCTGGGGGCAATACATGATTGGTCTTGGGCTTTTTATTTTTATCATCAATCATTTGTGGGATTTGCCTGCGATGTTTGGTGCAGTAATTGAGGTGGGCTTTGAAGGGGGACACGGCACCGCAAGCGGACTGGCCCCAACATTTGAAATGATGAATTGGCCTGAAGGTAAAGATTTTGCATTGGCAAGTGCAACAGTTGGCATAATAAGCGCAGTTCTGTGCGGAATAGTGCTCATTAACTGGGCAAATAAAAAAGGTTATACGCACCGTTCACTGCAGATAGAAAATATACCCCAGGATGAAACCATAGGCATAATCCCCGTAGACCGCAGGCCCATTGCGGGATACCTCTCTATCCATACGGATTCTCTTGATGCGATGTCGTATCATATAGCAATTGTTGGCATTGCTGCTGGAATTGGCTATCTTCTTAAAGAAGGATTGATAACACTTATATATTTTTTTCAAGCAGTTTTGTCACCTGCAACCTATTCATCCATCGTCACTATAGTAAATAGTTTCCCACTCTTTCCCCTGTGTATGATTGGCGGCCTTATCGTACAACTTTTTGCACAGCATTTTGACAAACATGAAAGTATTGATATTGGACTGGTGCGGCGAATTCAGAATATGGCGCTGGATATTCTCATTGTGAGCGCAGTTGCTATGATTCAGGTTGTTATTGTTATTCAGGGCATAGTGCCTTTTACTATCATGGTGATTGGAGGAATACTGTGGAATGTTTTTTGCCTGTTAGTTTTAGCAAAACGGTTACTTCCCGATAGCTGGTTTGAACGAGCCATTGCTGAAATGGGACAATCAATGGGAGTGACAGCCACAGGGCTTATGCTACTGAGAATTGTTGACCCCGATTATAAAACTAATGCATTGGAAGCATTTGCCTATAAACAACTTTTGCACGAACCATTTATGGGTGGAGGAATCATCACCAGCATGTTCATCCCTCTCCTTGGTATAGGTGGGATAGCTATGGCATATAATTTGTTCTATATCTCCATTGCTGTTATTATACTATGGTTGGTTATCCTGATGCTGTTTAAATATAAGTTACTTTAATAACAAAAATATATATATTTTTTATTATGTTCACATAATTATTATTAAATAACAGCAATAATTCCTTAAAAAATTTTATAATGAATATAGTGTACCCCCCCGCCGCCTTCGGCGGCTGGGGTGTACACTATTGTATATTTTATTCAAATTTCCATATTTAGGAATAATTAGAGATTAAATAATAATAAATTTATTGAATATACAAAATTTTACTTACAAATAATATATACATTGACAAAATAGTATGACATGTATATATATGTTATTAATAATGTTATACTTCTATTTTCAAATCATTTTAACAATAACAATAGTGGGGGTATATTATGGTATCGGTATCAATGCGTAATCAACTGGCAGATCAAAGGGATGTTCATTTTGTACTTTTTGAACTACTCAAACTGGATGAATTAAAAAAAATTCCACGTTTTGCTGATCATGATAAGGATATATATGAGGCAACGATCGATCTGGCATTCAGAATGGCAGTAGAAGAAGTATATCCTGTTAATAGGGAAGCAGACAAAATTGGCGTTAAATACAACCCTGAGGCTAAAAAAGTAATCATTCCTGATTTACTCAAAGCCCCATTGAAAAAATATAATGAAGCTGGATTTGTTGGAATAATGGAAGAGGCTGAAATTGGTGGAATGGGTATGCCATTTACCATAGCAATAGCGTGTAATGAGATTTTCACCGCAGCAAGCCTTGCATTCACATCATATCCTTCCCTTGCTCATGGTGCAGCAGCACTCATCAAGAATTTTGGCACTGAAGAACAGAAAAAAATGTATCTGGAAAAAATGCTTACCGGGCAATGGGGTGGTACCATGTGCCTTACCGAACCTGAAGCTGGCTCTGATGTGGGTAACCTGAAAACAAAGGCTATTCCTCAGCCTGATGGTACGTACCTCATTCAGGGACAAAAAATTTTTATAACCTCAGGCGATAACGATTTTTATGAAAATATTATTCATCCGGTTCTTGCCCGCATTGAAGGCGATCCACCCGGAACAAAAGGCATTTCCATATTTATAGTACCAAAGTACAGAGTGAAACCTGACGGCAGTTTAGGTGAGTTTAATGATGTCATATGTTCTGGTATTGAGCACAAGATGGGTATCCATGGTTCTGCTACCTGTACATTGAACTTTGGTGATAATGGCAAATGTGTTGGGTGGTTGTTAGGGCAACCTCGACAGGGAATGAAGATCATGTTCCACATGATGAATGAAGCTAGACTTGATGTTGCCTTGCAGGGGCTTTCGTTGTCATCTACCGCCTACATGCATGCAGTCACATATGCACGCAACCGCATACAGGGCGTTCACGTAACCCAGATGCTCAATCCTGAAGCACCAAAAGTAGCTATTATTGAACATCCTGATGTTAAACGCATGCTTTTGTGGATGAAAGGCTATGTGGAAGGCATGCGTATGCTCAACTACTATCTGGCACATAATGCAACGCTGATTGAAGTACTTGACGGCGATGCAAAGAAAGAAGCCCAGGGTATGGTGGAGATACTTATCCCTATTGCAAAAGCTGGCTGTACCGATACTGCTGTGCTGGTTACCTCAGAAGCTATTCAGGTCTATGGTGGTTATGGATACACTTCCGATTACCCCGTTGAGCAGTACATGCGTGATGCCAAGATAACTCAGATTTATGAGGGCACCAACGGCATTCAGTCCATGGACTTAACCATGCGCAAAATCCTCATGAATCCCGAGCAATACAACTACAATGTCATGAAAAAACGCATGGCCCAAACTATTGCCAAAGCCAAAGGTATAGTTGAAGATAAATACATTGAGTTAGTTGAAAAGGGAATCCAGAGGTTAGATGAAGTCATCACCATGTTGAAAGATCAGATGGCAGCAGGTAAATTTTTACACATCTTTGCCGCCTGTACACCATTGCAGCAGGCCATGTTCATGCTGACGCTGGCATGGCTGCATCTGTGGTCACTGACATTGACCATACCAAAGATGAAAGAGCTAGTAGGCGACAAAAAAGGCGAAGAGCGTGACAAATTCCTTGCTGACAATGAAGAAGCAGCATACTATTCCGGACGTGTTTTATCATCACAGTTTTATCTGGGTGCTGAATTTCCAAAATTCTTTGGCCGGATTGATGCGCTGCTGTTTAATGAAACTGCGGTTATTAAGGCAAGTAAAGACATCTTTACCGGTGCGCTGTTAGAGTAGGATGATACATTGTGCAGGCAAACAAACGCTTGTTTGCCTGCACGTTAAAATCTAAAAAAACGGACAACCACTTCCCTGTGGCTGCCAATTAATGTATAACTATCGCTACACTTTTTATATAATACTCACCATGCTTTTATCAATTTTTTATAGTGCCTTGGCTATTTTTTCAATGTGAATGTTCTTTTTCTATTATCACGAAATATTAATATAATAATCCTATTTGTATAAAGTTAGAAAAACTATGACAATTTTAGAATGTAAGTATACACATAGAACGATATGCACACATTTGACCTAAAATTTTTCTTTCCTGCAATATTATTACTATTGACAACACAATTGAATATTTTATGTATGTCATTATTACATTAATACAGCACATTATTATTAATCTTTTAAGAATAACCGGAGGTTTGATATGATGCGCAATCCACTTGTAGACGGGCGTGATGTCCAGTTTGTCTTGTTTGAACTATTAAAAATCGATGATTTAAAAAAGTACCCAAAGTTTGCTGATCAGGACAAGGATATGTATGAAGCCACCATTGACTTGGCATTAAAAATGGCGGTTGAAGAAGTGTATTCAGTAAACAAGGAGGCTGACAAAACTGGTGTCAAATACGACCCTGAAACCAAAAAGGTAATGATTCCGGAAGGATACAAAAACGCTCTAAGAAAATATAATGAAGCTGGATTTGTTGGCATGATTGAAGATCCAGAAATTGGTGGAATGGGTATGCCTGGTGCAGTTGCAATGTCATGCAGTGAAATTTTTACCTCAGCCAGTTTATCATTCACAACCTATCCTGGCCTGTCACATGGTGCAGCAGCACTCATCAAGAATTTTGGCACTGAAGAACAGAAAAAAATGTATCTGGAAAAAATGCTTACCGGGCAATGGGGTGGTACCATGTGCCTTACCGAACCTGAAGCTGGCTCTGATGTGGGTAACCTGAAAACAAAGGCTATTCCTCAGCCTGATGGTACGTACCTCATTCAGGGACAAAAAATTTTTATAACCTCAGGCGATAACGATTTTTATGAAAATATTATTCATCCGGTTCTTGCCCGCATTGAAGGCGATCCACCCGGAACAAAAGGCATTTCCATATTTATAGTACCAAAGTACAGAGTGAAACCTGACGGCAGTTTAGGTGAGTTTAATGATGTCATATGTTCTGGTATTGAGCACAAGATGGGTATCCATGGTTCTGCTACCTGTACATTGAACTTTGGTGATAATGGCAAATGTGTTGGGTGGTTGTTAGGGCAACCTCGACAGGGAATGAAGATCATGTTCCACATGATGAATGAAGCTAGACTTGATGTTGCCTTGCAGGGGCTTTCGTTGTCATCTACCGCCTACATGCATGCAGTCACATATGCACGCAACCGCATACAGGGCGTTCACGTAACCCAGATGCTCAATCCTGAAGCACCAAAAGTAGCTATTATTGAACATCCTGATGTTAAACGCATGCTTTTGTGGATGAAAGGCTATGTGGAAGGCATGCGTATGCTCAACTACTATCTGGCACATAATGCAACGCTGATTGAAGTACTTGACGGCGATGCAAAGAAAGAAGCCCAGGGTATGGTGGAGATACTTATCCCTATTGCAAAAGCTGGCTGTACCGATACTGCTGTGCTGGTTACCTCAGAAGCTATTCAGGTCTATGGTGGTTATGGATACACTTCCGATTACCCCGTTGAGCAGTACATGCGTGATGCCAAGATAACTCAGATTTATGAGGGCACCAACGGCATTCAGTCCATGGACTTAACCATGCGCAAAATCCTCATGAATCCCGAGCAATACAACTACAATGTCATGAAAAAACGCATGGCCCAAACTATTGCCAAAGCCAAAGGTATAGTTGAAGATAAATACATTGAGTTAGTTGAAAAGGGAATCCAGAGGTTAGATGAAGTCATCACCATGTTGAAAGATCAGATGGCAGCAGGTAAATTTTTACACATCTTTGCCGCCTGTACACCATTGCAGCAGGCCATGTTCATGCTGACGCTGGCATGGCTGCATCTGTGGTCACTGACATTGACCATACCAAAGATGAAAGAGCTAGTAGGCGACAAAAAAGGCGAAGAGCGTGACAAATTCCTTGCTGACAATGAAGAAGCAGCATACTATTCCGGACGTGTTTTATCATCACAGTTTTATCTGGGTGCTGAATTTCCAAAATTCTTTGGCCGGATTGATGCGCTGCTGTTTAATGAAACTGCGGTTATTAAGGCAAGTAAAGACATCTTTACCGGTGCGCTGTTAGAGTAGGATAATACATTGTGCAGGGGTTGTCCCAAAAGACACCTTATTGCAATTACTTTGACTTCCTGTCATTGCGAGGAACGAAGTGACGAAGCAATCTTATCTTGTGCGGCATTGAGATTGCTTCGCTACGCTCGCAATGACATTTCATCCGCGCCATTGCTATCCACACAGTTTGTTTTGACACGGCTCCGTTAAAATCATTTTCACAAAAATGACTCAATAAAATTCTTCACTTCTTCTTTTTCATAGTACACACCAAAATGGCCTTCACACAGAATATCAGCATCAAGTGAAAGTAAAAACTCCAGTGAATGTATATAATCATCCCTGTTAGACTTCAGCACATCATTCAAAGGTCCATGGACATCCTGCCCAAAAAGAACCAGCTTGCCTTCGGATTCAACTGTTAAAGCCGCAGAACCAGGTGAATGCCCGGGAATATGATACATGGTAACTTTAAGACTTCCAACCTCAAAAGTTTTTTGTTTTTCATTTACCTTTATATCAACCGTACATGGGGTTAAAAAGCTGCCATACCAGCTTGCTGCACTTACATACTGATCCCCTGTTTCAATATAGTGTGCATCAAGCTCGTGAGCCACCACCCTACAATTGAATGTTCCCCGTACCTTGTGCGCACCGCCAACATGGTCAAAGTGGCAATGCGTTAAGAAGAGATACTTTATTGATGATGGAGCAATATGTTCTCGGTCTAAATTTTTTAAAAGCCTGTCATGTCCATCACCAGTGCCAGCATCTATCAGCGCACTGACCGTGCCATCAGTAATACAGTAAATAGCTGCATCTTGAGGATGCGTAAGGGTAGAACCTCCCACCTGATACACATGCTGTGTTATTTTCATGTCAACTATCCTAACATATTGTTAATACTTTAACGTGCTTCTTTTATCCAGCTCTTTAAATAACACCTCTCTAACAACATCAGCATTGGCTTCAAGTTCAATAGGCCTGTTTGCATATTTACAGTTAACACCGTCAAGTGTGCCCTCATGGTAACCAACCTTAAACTCGCTAAACTTCAATCCATGGGCTGTTGATATAACGACAGTTCTGTCTTTTTTAGATATAACCTTTTTTTCAACAAGCTTAAGTAGAACCGCCAGTGCTACACCCGTATGTGGGCAGCTGTACATGCCAGTACGGTCGGCAAGCGCTGCGGCATTTGCCAGTTCTTCTTCAGAAGCCTGCTCTACAATGCCATCAAACTTCTGCAATGCACGTATTGCCTTTTTTACTGAAACTGGATCGCCAATCTGTATTGCCGAGGCTAATGTTTTTTGCGGTGTTATGGGCTTAAATTCTTTAAAGCCATTACGGTACGATAGATACAGTGGATTTGCATTTTGCGCCTGAGCAAGCACTATGCGTGGTTTTTTGCTGATAAGACCCAGCTGCAGCATCATCTCAAATCCGTTGCCCAGTGCCGACACATTGCCTAAGTTCCCACCAGGAATGATGATGACATCAGGCACTTCCCAGTCAAACTGCTGCACAATTTCAATTGAGATTGACTTTTGTCCTTCAATACGAAGCGAGTTCATTGAATTTGCCAGATAGATGCTGTTATCCCTGGTTATTTCCTGTACTATTTTCATGCAGCCATCAAAGTTAGTATCAAGTGACATGACAATGGAACCATTGCTCATAGGTTGCACCAGCTGCGCTGTTGAAATTTTGTTACGCGGCAAAAACACAATAGATGGGATACCTGCATATGCACAGTACGCTGCCAGCGCTGCTGATGTATCACCTGTTGATGCACAGGCAACCGCTTTGATGGGCTTACCTCGCTGTATCATCTCATTTACCATGGATACCAGTACTGTCATCCCTAAGTCCTTGAATGAACCAGTATGACTGTTACCACACATCTTCACCCACAGATCGTCCATCCCTATCATTGCTCCAAAACGTTTTGCCCAGAACAAATTGGTATTACCTTCAAACATTGACACTATATTTTCGTTATCAACTTCAGGGCATACCCATTCTTTCTTACTCCACACGCCGCTTCCGTATGGCCACTTCGTGGTTCCTATACGACTGTCAAAAAGCTCCCGCCACTTTTTGGGCGATAGTTCCTGTAATCGGTCCATGTCGTGATGCACTTCTAACAGTTCACCACACTTTTTACACCTGTAGACAATCTCATCAAGGGGATATTCTTCATTACAACCTGCAATACATCGGAAGACTGCTTTATAGTTACTATCGCTCATAATTATTCACCTGTACTATTAAAATCTTCAATAGGTATGACCATTACCTGACCATTGACAAAATTAAACTGCTCAATATCCTGTTTTGCTTTGCGCATTGCAGCTTCACTTGCTGCGTGCGTGGTAATGACAAGCGGAACATACGGCGCATTAACCTCTTTCTGTATAACAGAAGCAATACTGATGTTATATGAAGCAAATACGCCAGAAATTTTTGACAAAATACCGGCTCTATCTTCAGTATGCAAGCGCACATAATAGCGTAGCATTCTATCATCCGATGAAAGATACTGCGCATCCTTTGCTATATACACACTGTCTTTTATGCCATTCTGTTTTTGTGCAATGGAAACAATATCGCTTACCACTGCTGACGCTGTGGGTAAACTGCCTGCTCCCTTACCATACAGGGTCACTGCGCCAGTCATATCCCCATTATACATCACTGCGTTAAATTCATTGCGCACCGACGCCAGCGGATGGGTAAACGGAATCATCACTGGTTGTAGACGTATGTCAAGCTTATCATCTACCATGCGGCTGACACCTAAAAGCTTGATGGTATAGCCCATTTCATGGGCATACTTTATATCCAGACTTGTGATTTTTGTAATGCCTTCTATATAGATATTCTGCATTGAAACGCGGACATTATATGCTAACAGTGACAAAAGCGCAATCTTGTGTGCTGCATCAAAGCCTTCAATATCAAAGGTGGGGTCAGCCTCAGCATAGCCTTTTGCCTGTGCCAATTTCAGCGCTTCATCAAATGACATGCCATCCTCAGCCATCCGTGTTAAAATGTAGTTGGTGGTACCGTTAAGTATACCCACTACCGATTGTATGGCATTGCCAACAAGCCCGTTTCGCAACGCAGCAACACACGGAATTCCACCACCAATGGCCGCTTCAAACGCTAATGCTCCTTTTGCTGTTTGTGATAGTACAAAAATATCATTGCCACTTTCAGCTAAAAGCTTTTTATTTGCCGTTACTACACTTTTACCCGCATTAAGTGCCGAAAGAATAATTGTTTTTGCAGGTTCTATCCCACCAATAAGCTCAATGACAACATCAATAGAAGCATCGTTGATAACATCCTGCCAGGTACTTGTAACCGGCACATTAACATCTTTGATGTTACGCACATCACATATTGTGACAAGCTCAATATCCACACCCGTTTTTTTTAATATATCTGTTCTGTGTTTTTGCAACAGCGTGTACACACCGCTTCCCACTGTACCAAAACCAATAAGAGCGCATCGTATTTTCATAACGTACTCCAAATATAAAAATTATCCACCTTACCCCCAACCATACTACTTTTAATGACACAACCTTGCTTTGACCTATGGTCAATACATTATACTAATACACACTACAACCTTTTGTCCACGTGTTCAGTAACCGTCTACCTATCCAGAATGAGGGAAGTTTTCCATAAATTATGTACATCACATTCATACGATGACACTGGTTTCGTTGTCAACTTTAATTATACATCAGCAATAATTCCTTAAAAAATTTCATAATGAATATAGTGTACACTCCCGCCGCCGAAGGCGGCGGGA
>JBFLZD010000025.1 GCA_040756435.1 Spirochaetota bacterium
AAACCCAACCCGGTAAGTTTAGAAGTAACCAGGCGAACTGCCAGAGAAATGATAGAGCAGGGACGTAACCTGTATAAGCGCTTCAACAGTGTTGCAAACAATGTTAATATTAAAATTCCGGTTAACCCTGCTTTGAAAACCGATGAGCAGTGCCATTTTGATGGGATTAATGCAGTGAAGGTGTTACAGTCGGAGGGCATTCCGGTTAACTGCACTCTTGTCTTTACTCCTGAGCAGGCTTTACTGGCGGCAAAGGCAGGAGCTGCATACATAAGCCCGTTTGCAGGCCGCATTGATGACCTTATCCGCAGCAGGGCAAATATCAAATTTGGTAAAAGTGATTATTTCCCTGAAGAAGGCATGGAACAGAATGGCGTATTATTGAATGATAATGGCATTATTTCAGGGATTGATCTGGTTTCACAATGTGTGGAAATACTGGGATATTATGACTATCAATCCCAGATAATTGCTGCATCACTGCGCAATCCACGGCAGGTAAGAGAAGCTGCGCTTGCAGGAGCACATATAGCAACAGTACCATTTGGGGTGATAGCTGACATGCTGAAACATGAAAAAACATTTGAAGGTATGCAGAAATTTACTGAAGATATTGTGCCTGAATATGAAAAGCTGATTGGATAAGATAGTTGCCAAATTCTGAATATTTTTTTATATTTTGTATGTTAGCTCTATTATAAACCACGGGGATAACCATGGCACATACATTTGATAATCAAGGTGATCTCCAGGTAAAGAAGGATATAAAAGTTAAAAAGCCCAGGATGTATAAGGTCATACTTCATAATGACCATTATACAACCATGGACTTTGTTGTTGAGGTTTTAGTTAAAATATTCCATAAAAACATTATGGAAGCTACAGAGCTGATGTTACAGGTTCACAGGAATGGTTTTGGTATTTGCGGAGTATATACCTACGACATTGCGCAGACCAAGGCAAACCAGGTTCATTCATTAGCACGGCAACGAGAGTTTCCGCTCAAGTGCACAGTTGAGGAAGCATAATTACAAAGTTTTGAGGCTTTTGCCAATGGAAATAAGCACAGTACTTAATCAGATATTAATGGCTGCCTATAACGAGGCAAAAAACCGTAAGCATGAATATCTTACACCCGAACATGTATTAT
Source organism: Spirochaetota bacterium (assembly GCA_040756435.1). NCBI lineage: Bacteria > Pseudomonadati > Spirochaetota > Spirochaetota bacterium. Next base: position 1,151 of record JBFLZD010000025.1, read on the forward strand.
TTGCATCTTTATACTTCCCGGAAGGCAGGGAGGTAATAGAAGGGTGTGGCGGTAATACAGAGCAGCTCAAACGTAATTTGGATAAACATCTTTCAACACGCATACCGGTTGTTGAAGAAGGTGACCCAATTCAATCTGTTGGGTTACAGCATGTCATTGAACGTGCTATTATGCACATTAATTCTGCTCAAAAAGAGATATTGGACTTTGGCGATATCATCATTGCCATCTATGAGGAAGAGGAGTCGTTTGCATCATATTTTTTAGCTCGGGAAGGGATAACACGGTATGACCTGTTAAATTATATTTCTCACGGGGCACAATTTGATGAAGATGAACTGGAGGACTTTGGCGACGAAATTGAAGAGGATACTGGGAAGAAAAGCAAGGTACTTGAGCAGTTTACCGTTGAATTGACTGAAAAGGCACGTAAAGGTGAGCTTGATCCACTCATTGGTAGAGAGGATATATTGGAGCGAACGATGCAGGTGCTATCGCGCAGGCTTAAAAACAACCCTGTCCATGTTGGTGAACCCGGCGTGGGCAAGACCGCAATTACTGAAGGACTTGCACAGCGGATAGTTGAAGGTACCGTGCCACCTGTTCTTAAAGATGCAAAGATTTACCGGCTTGATATGGGAGCTCTTATAGCTGGTACACGATTCCGTGGTGATTTTGAAGAACGTCTGAAACGGGTAATTGCAGAATTGCAGAAAAAAGAAAAGGTAATCCTTTTCATTGATGAGATACATACCATAGTGGGTGCCGGAGCCGTCAGTGGTGGTTCAATGGATGCTTCTAATATATTAAAGCCTGTGCTTGCTGATGGCAGGATACGGTGCATTGGCACCACCACGTATGATGAATATCGAAAGTACTTTGAAAAGGATGGTGCATTATCGCGGCGTTTCCAGAAGATAGATATTCATGAGCCATCGCATGAAGATACAATACAGATATTGCAGGGGATAAAATCGCGTTACGAAGAGCATCACAGGGTTATCTATACCGATGAAGCATTACAGCAGGCGGTGGAACTTTCAGCACGCTACATTACTGAACGAAAGCTGCCTGATAAAGCTATAGATGTTATAGACGAAGCGGGTGCATTTGCACGGATGTATGCTCATGATGATGAAGAGCCGGTTATAACCGCCCATGACGTTGAACGCGTCATTGCAAAGATGGCCCGCATACCTGAACGTACAGTATCAGCAAGCGAAATTGAAAAGCTTCAGTATCTTGAAGATGAGCTCAAAGCACAGATTTTTGGGCAGGATGGTGCAGTGCAGAAAGTTGTAGAGGCCATCAAGCGATCACGCGCAGGATTCAGGGAAGCCGAAAAGCCCATAGCATCGTTTTTATTTGTTGGGCCAACAGGAGTTGGCAAAACCGAGCTTGCACGGCAGCTATCGCTAATAATGGGCATTGAGCTTATACGTTTTGATATGAGCGAGTATCAGGAAAAACATACTGTGGCACGGCTTATAGGAGCTCCACCGGGATATGTTGGGTATGAGGAAGGTGGGCAGCTGACGGAAGCTATACGCAAACACCCATACTGTGTATTGTTGCTTGATGAGATAGAAAAAGCGCATCCTGATGTATTCAATGCGCTGTTGCAGATAATGGACTATGCAACATTGACGGATAACACAGGACGAAAGACTGATTTCCGCAACACCATTATTATTATGACATCCAATGCAGGTGTGCGCGAAATGAACAAAAGAGTCCTTGGTTTTGAAATGGCCACCTATAATATGGATGCGGTTAACAAAGAGTTAGAGCGCCTGTTTGCGCCAGAGTTTAGAAACCGCCTTGATGCCATAGTGTATTTCAATGGCATCAATAAAGAAATGATGCGCAAGATAGTTATGAAGAAATTAAATGAATTTGCAAAACAGCTTGAAGAAAAAAATGTGCAGCTTGTGTGCACGGATGCATGTATTGACTGGATTTCAGAAAAAGCATATTCTCCTGTATTTGGCGCACGTGAGGTTGCACGCATCATACAGGAGCATATCAAGTCATACTTTGTGGATGCTGTGTTATTTGGTTCACTTAAGAATGGTGGTAAGGCAATAGCTGATGTAGTCAATGATTCGGTATCCATAACTATCGAACAATAATATGTTGTATTACTTAGATAAAGATGTAATCTGGTTCCCGCCTGTAGAAGAAGCCATTGAAGAAGGGTTGCTGGCATTTGGCGGGGATTTGACACCACAGTGGTTGCTTGAGGCCTACAGCAGAGGCATTTTCCCATGGTTTAACAGTGACAACTCTGAGATATTGTGGTGGAGCCCCGATCCGCGTTTTATTTTGTTCCCTCAGGAATTAAAACTACACCGTTCGTTAAAACAGGTAATGAAAAAAAAGATTTTTACGGTAAGTATGGATAAAGCATTCCAGCAGGTTATAGCTGAATGTGCCATGCCCCGTAAAAAAGAATCTGGTACATGGATAACTGAAAGAATGCAAAAAGCATATACCAGGCTTCATACTATGGGTTTTGCACATTCTGTTGAGGTGTGGCATGACGACAGGCTTGTTGGGGGCCTGTATGGAGTGTCACTGGGGAACGCATTCTTTGGAGAATCCATGTTCACCAGTGTTGATAATGCATCAAAGATTGCTCTGGTAACTTTGATTGCAGTTATGCGGCGATTAGGTTTTGCATTTATTGACTGCCAGGTGTATACAGATAATCTGAAACGGTTTGGCGCACGGTTTATTGAGCGAAAAGAATTTATTTCCCTCCTCAATGCTTCTCTGAAATATTCAACACATCAGGGAAGCTGGAGTTCACTGGTACTCAATGGCTATGATTATTTAGAATGCCTCAATGGAGCAGGAGCTTAGACTCAAGTAAATTTTCTTTTGTTGCTTTTATCTTTGTGTAACGGATTTTTGGGTACTCCACTAGTGCGGTTACAAAAACAGAAAACATAAAATATAGTGACAGTGAAACAACTGCAACTGCAATCACACCAATAACAAGAATAATTATTCTGGAATAGGGTACTGAACCAAGAAGGTATACTGAAGCAATAACTGCACCCGCATATCCCAGTAAAAGCATGAATACTGAGGTAAACGTCCCGTAGAATACCATTTTGCCCACCTTCATTGGTATGCCTTTAAGCTGAGCATTCATCCAGGCAGCGCCATTTTTCACATACTGTTTGAAAAGCTCAGCAATAATTTCAACCAGCCGTTTTATCATCAGTGCAGTTATGATTATTCCAGCAATGATTGATGAGTATGATGCTATTGCTATGGCAAAAACAAAAAGAATAAGCAGGGCGATAGATACTGTAATAAGAATGCCTGCCATGACCAGAAGAGGAATGCATATACTGATAACAATTGACTTAAATGAGGCTTTAATCAGTGCGATGGTGCTTTCAAAACGGCTTAAATAATCGTCAGGGTGAAGAACAAAGTATTCCCATTCCTGTGCGTATCGGTCGTCAGGGGGACCAAAATCTTCAAACAGTGTTCCCATTTCTTGATTTTGTGCATGGTATTTCTTCCATACTGTGTCATAGCTTGTACGCTGTGAAGGGTTTGTTAAAATATCGTATGCTTCACGGATAAGAACAAACTGTGCATAATTATTTTCTTTTGTGCTGTCAGGATGGGTTTCCTTTGCTTTTTTTCTGAATGCTGATTTGATAGTATTACTATCTGCATGGGAGGGAATATCAAGAATCTTATAGTAGTCTTTAAATACTATGTTCATAAGCAGCAGGTGATGTTATGTTATATAGTTATATATCTGAAGTACTGAACAGCATCCACATCAGTATTGAATATTTTTATAAAGCTACCAACCCTTACCACATCTAAAATATTCAGGATAGATTCATTAACACGAGCTAGCACCAGGTCGCCATTATTTTTTCTGATTTGTTTTGTAGCCGAAATCAGAGTGCTGATACCACCGCTATCAATTTGAGATACCTTTTTTAAATCAATAATTATTTTTTTTGCACCACCAGTGATCAGGGTGCTTAAAAAAACCCACAATTGCCTTGAAGTTTCAATATCAATTTTTTCAGGGTAGGTCACATAGAAGACAATTGTTTCATAATCAATTTTTTCTTTGTTGATGAACGAGAGGTTCAATATTTCAACTTCAAAACTCATACATTACCACCATTTAATAATATATTAATTAAATATAACGAAAATAATGCAGTGCTTCATCTATTGTATTAAATATCTTCATGAATTTTTGAAGCTGTATTGGTTTAAATACAAGATGAATTCTTTCTGCTACATTTATCAGCACAGCATCTCCATCCTTTTGCTTGCGTAATAATTTGGTAATTTCAATTAATGTTCCCATACCATAACTATCGATAAATTCTACTTCCGCCATATCAAATATAACTTTTTTTAGGCCACCGTTGATCAGGCAGGACAAAAGCATAAATAGATCGTCATTTTTGTCCATATCAGCAACGTCAGCTAATTTGATAATCAGGACAACCCGGTTAAAGTTGATATCCTCGCTTTTTATACCCGGCAATTCACATATTTTGCATTTCATAGATATATTGTGTTAAATTATTATCATAAAAAATCAACAATAAAATAGAATTATCTACCATAATCAGGATAGTTCCGCTAAAATTATAGTAACATCATCATGAAATGAGTCGGATTTATTCATTTCTCCCCATGTATATAATGCATTAATTAGTCCATTGATAAATGTTTGAGGATTTATGAGATAGTTATGGTTAATATATTCTGAAAGCCTCTCAAAGCCAAATATTTTGTTATCTGGATTTCTTGCCTCTATTATTCCATCAGTGTACAGTAAGAATTTATCACCAGGTGAATAGGTAGTGGTTGTTTCTTCATATTTACCATCTTCTACCCATCCAATGGGAAAACCTTTAGCCCAGTTGTTGAATATAGATCCATTTTTTTTAATAAGCAATGGGGACCAGTGACCTGCTGAAGATACTGTTACTGTTTTGTTTTTTGTATCTATGAATGCATATGCAGCAGTGATGTAATTTTCCTTTATGTTATTACATAAATCTTTATTCAGTGTGCTGAGTAACTGCGCCGGATGTTGTGCAAATTCCTTATTGTTAGCAAAAGCCATTTTTAGCATGGCACAGACAAGAGCGGCAGGAATGCCATGACCTGTTACGTCAGCTATCATAATTCCGGTTTTTTCTTCATCAATTTTAATAACATCATAAAAATCACCGCCCATCTCTCTGGTAGGGATGTAAGCGTAGGCAAAGTCCATATGTTTTATCTTGGGTATATCCTGTACTACAACTGAACTGTGTATCTCGTGAGCAAGACGTATTTCATGTTTTATCATGACAAATTCATTATGCTCTTCTACTGATTTTTTCAGTGCAATAAGATTTGTAATCCGTGCAATTAATTCATCTTTGTTGAAGGGTTTGCTGAGATAATCATTTGCACCAATTCTGAAAGCGGTAACTATTTCCTGAGTGCGGTGCTTTGAAGTAATTATAATTATTGGTAGTTCATAGAGCGAATACCGTTTACGTATTTTTTCACAAACCTGAAATGCAGAGGTTCCTGGCAAAATTGTATCCAGCAGTACAATATCCGGCAGCTTATCTTGATGTAAAATAGAAAATAAACCAGAATCTTCATGTGAAAATTCCACATAATAGCCTGCATCTGTCAGCATATCATATAATATTTTGACATTAACAGGATCATCATCAACAATATAAATAAATCCCTGTGATTTTTCAAATTGACTTACCGTATAATGTTCATCGTTGCCTGAAGGCTGTATTGTATATTCAATATATGATTTCGTTGCCGCTAACTCTTTATCAACAATGATTTCATCATAGGGGAAATACAAAGTTACCGTTGACCCTTTGTCAGGTATTGATTCTAATGAAATTGTACCATTATGCAATTCAATAAGTTTTTTTGTAATAACCAGCCCAAGCCCCAATCCTCCATAGGGGGTTTCTTGAAGTTTACTATCGTATCCAAAATCATCAATATGATGAATTAATTGCTCTGGAAATCCTCCCGCACTATCCTGTACTACAATAGCCAGAGTATTGTCATTGTGTTTTTGTGTAGCTATGGATATGGTACCTTTTTGTGAATATTTAACTGCATTGCCAATAATATTTAAGAGTACCTGTTGCAGCCTTTGTTCATCAGCAATAACGTGGGTTGCTTCTTTATCAATATCTAGTGAAATAGACAGGGATTTGCTGCTAATAACCGGCTGTAATATTGATAATACAAAATTAACCACACCTGCTATATCAACAACCTTCTTATTGAGGATAATATCATTATTTTTTAAGCGTGTAAAATCCAGTATGTCATCAATCATATAAGACAATCGTAAGGCACTGTTAGAAATCATTTCCAGCGAACTGGTAATAGCAGCAGTGTCACCGGTAGAGTAGCTGTGGATAATAGAATTGGTTAAATGTGTTATGCTTTCAAGGGGTATTTTAATTTCGTATGAAATATTGGCCAGAAAATCATCTTTGAGTTTATGAAGCCGTAACAATTCCATATTGGTTGAGGTTAATGCCTTTATTTCTAAATTAACCATATCTAACAGGTGCTGAGTTGTAATTGCAAGTTTCCCAATTTCGTCTTTCTGGTTTAATACAGGAATCTGAATGGATGTTGTACCTTCATCAAATTTCTTTAACGCATTGATGATGACCTCAACAGGTTTTGAAAATTTATAACTGAATCCAAGTGCAGTGATATATGCAATAATTATGATGGAAGCAATACTGATAATGAACACCATATAATTGTGATATACAGGCTGTAGCATAACTGATTCATTGTATACTATATGAGTTACACATGCTATTGCACTGTTTGCCAGCGATGTTTGTTCAGTGAATTCAAGCAGTTTTGTTTTCTGTATGGTTGAATAAAACACAGTTGGTTTTTTTTGAATAGTTTGCAAATGTTCGGGTGATATACGTGACAGTGTTTTGCCCTGAGGAATATCAACAAGCAGTATACCATTATATGCTGGATTTGGTGTAATGAGAATAACCTGCAGTGAAACAACCCCTAAGGCAGATAAAGGCTTAAAACTGCTTATATATTCATGGGCATCTATACTTGTCTGTGACACATTGCCACTATTTATTAACAGCATGGAAAGGACTGCATGTGATATCTGTTTTGCTTGTATAGTCCCTTCGGTAATAATATTGGCATGATGTTGTTCAATCTGTCTGTTGAGTATATATATGGGTACAGGAGTGGTAATGGCAATAATGATGATAAATGCAATAAAGAATTTATACCGTATTTTCATGTTATTGCAGCTTCTTTATGGTTTCTTTTATTCGTTTTGACCGTACAATGTATCCTTTAGCAACCGTATTATCAGGATCAATCAAAAGTACTATATTCATTTTTGTTATACATTCGTCATAATCTTTGTTATTAAATGCTTCAATGGCTCTGTTAATGAGATCGGGAATATCGGGTTTATGTTTTTGTTGTAATTGCGTATAGAGTTTTTCTGCATCCATAATGTAGTGTGATGCAGCATTGATTAATGGCAGTGCCTCAAAATCTTTATTGTGCGCTATTAAACGTACAGCACTATCATACTGTTGCATTGCCTGATTAATTGTAGCAACATATTCACGTGATTCCTTATGGTTTGGGTCAAGCGATAGTACCTGGGTAAAATAGCGCAATGCACCGGAAGCATCTTTAGCCTGTATATGTTCAACGCCTTTATTAAAAGATTGCTGTATCTTGTGTTTTATCAGTGCTTCTTTTTCTTTCTCTTTTGCAATATAATACTCAGGTGGATGCAGCGCAAACTGATAACCACATTTGAGTGAAAATGTAACTGTCTGGAATTTTTTGTGTGATAGTTCTGATAAAGCATATCCACATTCTGCAGCAATAAGTGTATGGGTAAATATATTTTTAGAAACACCTGCACGTATAACCAATCCAGCTTTTGCTGTGGAATCAGACTTATCTGTTTTAATTGCAGAAAGCGTATAGTACTGTAATGATATGCCAGTACCTGCATATACTGTGAAGTGGTATGGGAATATATAAAACAAAGAAGGTATTATACTTATACCAAACACCTGCATACTTGAATTACTGCTTTCTGCAAGGGAGAACCTGTTATAGGTGATGCCGCCATGAACCATGCACCAATCACACAAGGGCACAAAAGAAAAAAAACCAGCACCAATTCCATTATTAAGACTATCTGCATAATGGCCGCTAATTATGGAATATTCTGACTGTGCACCTACTGTAGCATACCCTGCAAAATGTTGGGCAAATCCATTGTGCGGGAACAACAGTAAATACACTAGTAGCTCAGTAATGAATACGAATTGTATTGCATAAAAGTTTTTCACAGGGTATCCCTTAATAAAATAATGAAAGTACATCAATCACCAGCAAAGGCCCAAAAGGTGTAAGCTATCCTGGCAATTTCTATCATTACTGTAGATCCATTCATTATTGTACCTGTTATGAGCACCGCTTCTTCCAGTGAGTACTGGTGTTACTGCTAATGTAGTATTTGATGTTGTGGCAGAAGTATGTGTCCAGCCATCACAGGTATAGCCACTATCGCAAGAACCATCCTGTAGACTACCTGACCACCAGTAACCACTACATACCCCTAAAGTATCTAGTGTGTCAATTATTGTGCCATCAAGCAAATCATACCAGTTATATGCAACAAGAGCACCCCCTGGAGAATAAATAGCCCAATCTGTTGGAACGCCATAGTGTTCAGGGAAATTAATAATTGCATCAGTACTGTCAATGCTAATAAAGGCAATATAATTATCCTGTGGTAAAGTAGGATAATCGTTGAGTAACGATTTATGCACAAGATCATTGATTTCCATACGTGCGCTGCTTAGTGATGAAGCCATTGCGCCATTGTATGTAGCAGCGCTAAAGAGAAATATTCTTCCTTTTGTGATAAATGTTGCAGGATAATAAATGGAAATATTATTATCAGGGTCACGTACACAAACATTGACAAAATATTGCTTCCCAAACAGTAAATTTGTTACTATTTGCTCGGTTATAGGCTCATTGGACCATTTATCTTCTTCAAGAAGTCCAGACTGAAGAATTTCTTCCAATGAAAAAAGAGTCAATGTACGGCTAACAACAACCTGGTATTGTAATGATTCAGAGGGAGAGTTGTCAGTTGCTAACGTCCATTGTACTTTTGCTGAATTTTCTGTAATATTCCCTACTATTAAGAGGCCATTATTCCCGGGTATGGGTGCAGTACTATTTGAAAAAGTAGTAGTATAAGCATTTTCCTGATCTATAATAGTATTAAAATTGTCATTTGTACATGAAATAAAATATATAATAGAAATGACCATTAATGCAATAATGGTAATCCTCTTTTTGAAATGTATGAATCTATTTGTCATAAAAATAACATAGTAAAAATTGCAATTAATTTAAAATCACCCCAAACCATATTAAAGTAATAAAATTACCAATATTTTACAACTTTTTTAGAAAATATTTTTAAAAATTTTAAAATTCATAGGTTATTTATATCATAAATATATAAATATAATTTGTAAATGTGTACATTAATGCTTATTGAGGCAGTTTTTTCCTGGTTTCATGGATTAAAAATTATGGGCACCTATTAAAACTGCTTTCGTCGGAAATTATTCATACAACGGAAAACGGTTTTACCATTTATATGGTGACTACAAGGAAACATCCGAAAAAACAATTTTTAGAATTTTCCCTATTTGTTTTAATAAATAAATACATATATCAAATATTATAAAAATTGAATGGAATGTACATGGGGTGTACACTATATTCATTATGAAATTTTTTAAGGAATTATTGCTGAAAAATTTCCAAAATGATGTAATTTTTTGAAAAGTAGGAATAATTGAAGTATTTTTTATTTGACACTAAAATACTATTATTTATATAAGGTTCATTCTTTTTCATTATTTACAGTTTATTGTAATATTTACAAAACCGTTTTTTGCAGGAGTCGCTAGCTCAGTCGGTAGAGCAACTGCCTTTTAAGCAGTGGGTCCGGAGTTCGATTCTCCGGCGACTCAATAAAATAATATTGACAGTTTCAATATTATTTTTTATCTGGTCAGCATAATTAATTGTCCCCGTCGTCTAGGGGTCTAGGACACCGGGTTTTCATCCCGGCAACAGGGGTTCGAATCCCCTCGGGGATGCATAAAAAAGCACCGTTTACAAGCGGTGCTTTTTTGCTATTATGCTGATACTATTCATAAATAAAATGTAATTTCTGGGATGTGATTCAGTTAAAATATAAAATTTATGAACACCTCTAAAAATTGCTTTCTTCCGAAAACATTCATATAATAGAAAGTGGTTTTATCCTTTATATTGTGCTCACAAGGGAATATAAGAAAAAACAGTTTTTGGTAGTTTCCCAATGAATCATTAGATAATAGTTAAAGAGCTAACGTTACCATAGATATGGTTTATTAGTTTTTATACTGGGGAGATTCTTGTCATATGTATATCAGAAAAACTAACTATTTTATTTAAAAATTCTTTTGATATAAATGTGGGTTTTCGATTAGTTCTGTCTATCACCACTGCACCCATTTCTATAATAGCTGCAATGGAATTATCATGACAAACTTTATGGAAAAATCTAAAGCTTTTATTCCCAATTTCACCAATTGCGGTTTCAATTATTATTTCATCATCAAGATGTAATTCCTTCATGAGATTTATAGCAACATCAGCTATAATAAGAGCAGAATTGTTGCCTAAGTCATTTTCATCAAATCCAAGCGAACCAAGTACATCTCTTCGTACTATATGAATTATTGAAATAATTTCTGGGATACCCATATGTCCCCAAAGATTAATGTCATTTACATTAATCTTATAATAATATGAAAAACTGTAAGACTTGAGAGCATTAAGTTGTATTCGTGGCATATAACAACAACCTTACGTTTTATTTTAATTATTTTGTAATAAACCAATTGTTATATATCATTGTCAATAGGAATTTAATCATAATAATAATCATTATGCGTAGTATGAATGTAATGAATACAGTGTATTTTGGTTTTGGGTAATATATTAAAAAGTGCTTCGTGATTTACTTTTTTTCCTGTACCAGTCATCCTGATCCTTTGGTGGCAATGTATCCTGTGATTTGTCTTTATGTATAAGGCTAATTGCATTATTTTGACAGGTAGAAACACAAAGCCCGCATCCAATGCATTTGTCCTGTATAATAGAACGAATTCCATCCGTATTCTGTATAGCCTGAATCTGGCACCGTGTTTCGCAGGTGCCGCATTGAGTACACAATTCAGGATTAATGGCTGCATAATAGTGTGCATTTACTGTCTGTGGCATACCAAACCGGGCAGCAATCAGCTGAACACAACAACAGCCGCAGCAATTGCATATAAAGTAATGCCCTTCCTGTATATTGGCTGTCATATGAACAAGTGCAGCATCCTCTGCCATCTTGAGTATTGATAGCGCTTCCTCTTTGGTAATAATTCTTCCTGCATGTGGGTGATTATCAAAATCATTGGGTAATTGTGAGATAGATAAGCATACTTCTCGTGGCTTATTACATCCTCTGTTAAGAAGGGCCGTCTGCTTTTTGCATATACATTCATTGACCGCAAATGATCTTGAGTTATTAATTATGGCAGATAGCTGCTCATATGGCATGGGTGATGAATGAGATTGCACATGCTGTTCAATGGGGATTACCTGCATTATCTGAGGTTTAGGCGTTAAAAAGTAAGGACCGACAGTTTTTATGTATTTTGCATGAAGGCGTGCAAATTCCTGGTCTATAAACTTTTGCTGCAATTCGTAAATGCCCAGTATCCATGGGACGGCATTATAGGTTTTGATGTTGCCAACAGTATGGCATTCAATAAGCCCACGGTTCCACATACTTTCTAAGTGGTTCGATAGATATTCTTTATTCAGACCGGTACGGGTAGCTATCTGATCTACTGTTTCCTTTTCCAGTGTAAGTTTGCAGAAAAGTTCAGCGTCCTGGGGTGTAAATATTTTCTTCAAAAGCTCAAGTTCAATGCCAGTATCAGTACGGGGGAACCCGTTTGGCATTGAATTGAGATAATCAGCTAATATATGATAACTATCGCTCATAAAAACATCTGAAGCCTGGTAGTAAATTTATAAGACCCATGCATGTAAGTGTTCCATTATTTATAAATAATTACCGGCATAAACAAGAAACACAACGAATAATTTTAAAAAATGCATTGAACAATAAATACAGCAAACTCCATGATCATGATAATGACATGTATAAATTGAAGATAGTGTTGTTTTGGGCATACATTGGTAAAAAGTTGGGAAATGCTATAACGTGAAAATTTTTTTAAAATTTTACAATAGCAGTAGAAAAAATTCTTGACAAGGAAACGACCGGTCTACTATATAATGAATTGGAAACCATTAAAGGATAAGTGCTATGCTTCAAAAACAGAATACAAAACATGATATTGTTGCCATAAGCGCAAGCCTTATGCATTTAAAGGGTTTTAATAATACCGGGATTCAGGAAATACTACAAAAAGCTAATATCCCCAAAGGCTCATTTTATCATTATTTCAAAAATAAAGAGGAATTAGGTCTTCACGTTATTGATTATTATACTAAAATTATTACTTCAATATTTAAACAGTATTTACTGGATACCACCGTTCTGCCGCTTGAAAGACTGGATAATCTCATTACATTTTACGCGCAGCATTTTAAAAAGATGAAATACAAATTGGGCTGTCCCCTTGGCAATTTTTCATTGGAGATGGGCGATCTGAGTGAAGAATTCAGAGTAAAACTGTATGGCTCAATAGATACGCTTATTTCGATCATTGAATCCTGTCTACAGGAAGCACAAACAGGAGGCCAGATTGCTGATACTATTGATACGCGTAAGGCTGCTGAATTTATTTTCCAGAGTTTTGAAGGGGCGTTGCTTCACATGAAGGTTTCTAAAAGTGACAGGCCTTTACTGGTATATAAAGATGCCGTTAAGCTCTATTTACAGGGAAAAAGAGCAATCGTCATCAAGAGCGGTACCGGGTCATCCTGAGCAAAGCGAAGGATCTCTTACTTTTATAGGAGGAGGAGGGAAATATGGGTCAGTGGAAAAAAACAGGTTGCGTGCTATGCCCACAAAACTGCGGGCTTGAGGTTGAAATAGAGAATAACACAATTGTGAAAGTGCGCGGCGATAAAGATAATCCCCGCAGCAAAGGGTATGTGTGCAGGAAAGGAACCAATATAATGTATCATCAACACCATGATGAACGATTGCAATATCCATTAAAACGAACTGATAAAGGTTTTGTGCGTATTTCATGGGATCAGGCAATCGAAGAAATAGCTGCAAAACTAAAAGAAATTATTGCCACCTATGGTCCTAAATCATTTGCATACGTTGGTGGCGGCGGGCAGGGCTGTCATTTTGAGGCAGCCTTTGGTGTTACTTTAATGAGAGCTATCGGCTCTCAGTATTACTACAATGCGCTGGGGCAGGAGCTCACCGGCTTATTCTGGGCATATGGCAGGGTGGCAGGAAAGCAATACAAATTTATGATTCCCGACGAACATAATACCGATGTACTGGTAGCATGGGGATGGAATGGGATGGTAAGCCATCAGATGCCAAGAGCGCCGCTTTTTTTGCGTGAATTTGCAAAAAATCCTGAAAAGCTTCTTGTGGTGATTGATCCACGAAAATCAGAAACCGCAGAAATTGCCGATATTCACTTGCCAATACGGCCCGGTACCGATGCCCTGCTTACCAAAGCCATGATTGGGCTCATACTGCAGGAAGACTGGGTTGACCATGCGTACATTGACAAACACGTAAATGGATTTGAACAGATTACAAAGTGGTTTTCAAATTTTGATGTCAAAAGAGCCATTGAAGCGTGTGGCCTCACGTACGAAGATGTAAAGGAGGTATGCAGGCACATACGGTTTAAAAAGGCATGCGTTCACCCCGACTTAGGTGTGTATATGAATAGACACAGCACGCTGACTACATATTTACAGATAGTGCTATTTGCTATCACCGGAAACCTATGCGTCCCTGGCGGGAATGTAATACCAGGAACGCTGATGCCAATAGTATCGCATAGTGATGAGCGCGATGAAAGAACCTGGCGCACCGTAGCAACCGGATATCCGGCTATTGCTGGGGTGTTCCCACCCAATGTACTCCCGGAAGAAATATTAAACGATAACCCCGAACGAATCAGAGCGGTACTATGCACACAGTGCAATCCGCTGCGCTCGTTTGCCGACACGGCCATGTATGAAAAAGCTTTTAAAAGCCTTGACCTTCTGGTTGTTGCGGAAATTGCGATGACTGAAACGGCAAAGCTGGCTCATTATGTGCTCCCTGCCCGGACGGGATATGAATCGTGGGATGGGACATTTTTCACTTGGACATGGCCGGAAATTTATTTCCAGATGCGGCGTCCGGTTGTTGAGCCTGAGGGTGAGCAGATTGAACTGGGCGAGATTCATTTACGCATTGCCGACAAAATGGGCCTTATACCTGAAATACCTCAATCGCTTCAGGAAGCAGCGGATAAAGATAGACTAACATTTGGCATGGCGCTTATGGAGTATATCAATAAAAATCCACTATCATTGAAGGTTATACCCTTTATAGTTGGGAAAACGCTGGGCAGGGTAATGGGTTCCGTTCATCTTGCTAGTTTGTGGGCGCTTTTAATGAACGCACCAAAAAGCTTTAAACAATGTGCAGCACGCGTGGGGTTTTCAAAGGGGCCGCTTATGGGTGACGATATATTTAAAGCAATCATCGATAATCCACAGGGCTTGTGGATTGGCAAGTCTGATCCTTTAGACAATTTTTTCGATTTAAGTACTGATGATCGAAAATTGCATATCTATATACCGGAGATGGATGATCGGTGCAATGAGGTCACGGTTGAAAATGAAATCAGGGAAATTGAATCCCGAAAAGAATATCCATTTATTCTATCTGCGGGAAGACATTATCCGTATAATGCAAATACATTAATGAGAAATCCCGCATGGAATAAGGGAAAGAGAGTATGTACCTGTATTATGCACCCTGATGATGCAAACGAACTCAATATGAAAGACGGCGATATGGTCAGGGTAATAACCGAAGCGGGTTTTGTTGAACTGGAATTGGAAGTGACCGAGCAAACTGCGCGAAAATACCTAATGATTCCTCATGGGTTTGGGCTTGAGTATGGAGGCAAAACAACAGGAGTTAATGTCAATTCTTTGACCAGAAATACTCACCGCGACAGGTTTGCCGGCACACCGTTTCACCGGTATATTCCGTGCAGGGTGGAAAAAGTTTCATAATAATTTGGGCGATAGTTATGTGGATTATATAATAAGGATTTCTTATGAAAACAATCTGCGGCTACTCAATTGAAACTTACATGTCCATGGTAGAGAAATTTCATGGCAGCGTTTCGCCGGGAATCATTATTGGTGGTTTTATGGTACATACACTATGGCAACACCGCAATCCTGAAAAACTGTACGACTTTCTATGCGAAACATCCGTGTGTCTTCCTGATGCGATACAACTGCTTACTCCCTGCACGTACGGCAACGGATGGCTCAAGGTGGTTCACACGGGCCGCTTTGCCATGGCTATGTTTGATAAGCATACCGGCGCCGGAAGACGGGCATATCTAGACGCACAAAAATTGGAACCGTATGAAGCAATTAAAGACTGGTTTTTTAAATTAAAGCCAAAAAAGATGCAGGATAAAGACCTTCTCATTCATCAAATAATTGACGCAGGGGAAACAATAGTATCGGTACAGGATGTACACATTGGACAGGCTTACCTTGGAAAAGAAAGATTGGGTTCGGTGGGGATATGTCCAGATTGCGGCGAAGCATATCCGCAAAAGGACGGCAACCGGTGCACTGTTTGTCAGGGACTGCCCTTATATGAAAAGTAATAGAACACAATGGCTTGCCACAAAACTCCAATCTATTGTCAAAGATATCTCATTTGATAGAAATGAACTCTCCGGAGCATTTGGCGATATTGGCACAGTTATCCCACTGGTGGTGGGTGTTTTACTGTCAACAGGAATGGATGCTGGTAAGGTGTTTATGGCCTACGGCCTGATGCAATTCATAACTGGATTGTTGTACAAAATACCCATGCCGGTACAGCCGCTCAAGGCAGTGGCACTGATTGTAATAACACAAAAATTAAGTGCTGATATACTACTATGTGGAGGGCTTGTTATTGGCATCTTGATGCTCGTATTTACAGCATCGGGATTGATTGATAGTTTTACAAAAATAATACCAAAGGCAGTTATACGGGGAATTCAATTTGGGCTGGGCTTGCAGCTTGTCATACTGTCATTAAAAGAGTATATCCCCTCAGAAAGGTTTTCGGATTATATACTTGTGGTTATTGCATTTTTAATTGCTATCGCTTTCATGGGCAACAGACATATACCACCGGCACTGGTTCTTATACCTGCGGGCATTTTTTACAGCATGATATTCAATACGGGGATTCATTATCAGAAACTATCACACACTATTACTATTGTTGATGCCCTGACATTTGAGAATATAGTAAATGGCATTGTGATACTTGCATTACCACAAATTCCATTATCATTGGGAAATTCAATTTTTGCAACAAGCCAGTTAAGCCGCGATCTATTCCCTGCAAAAAGCGTACAACCGCGTAAAATTGCTTTCACCTACTCATTAATGAATATTATTAATCCTTTTATTGGTGGGATAGCCGTATGTCATGGTAGCGGAGGCATGGCGGGCCATTATGCATTTGGCGGGCGCACAGGTGGCTCGGTAATTATATGTGGCGTTTTGATGATTATCACCGGTTTTATTTTTGGATCAGATGGTATTTATATTGCACGCTTGTTCCCGTTGCCCCTGCTAGGGGTTATTTTATTTTTTGAAGCACTTACACTTCTGATACTCATTAGTGATGTTATTCATAACAGCTTCGATATGAAAATAGCATTGACAGTGGCAGCATTAATTGTGGCTATTCCCTATGGATATGTAGTTGGGATGGGCATCGGTATATGCGCCTATTACCTGGCTAAATGGAAAAAAGCTGAAAAGCTGGTATCAGTTAATGGTAAGGCATAAAAAAAGAAAAGCCATACCGGCAAACTATGAAACTACCATGTGTAACACCTTTATGAGCACATGACCTTGTGCATTTGTAATCATAAAAAATGTATTGCATGAATTATTGGTATACAGTATTATTTTAGATATACATATTACAAAAGAGGCTGTCATGCGATTACACTATATTATTATAGTAGTTATGGCATTTATATTGTATAAGCTACCCGTGGTTTATGCTATTACCCTTACCTGGGATATACCACAAAATGAAAAGCTTGAGTTTATGTATGATGCCAGTATTGAGTATTTTGAAAATGGCATTCTTCGTAAAATATATAGTGAACGTAACATCATTGATTTATTGTGTTATGAAAAAGACGCTAAAGGCCAGGCAGTCAGGGGATCTTTTTCAGTATATAGAAAGAATATCAATGATTTTGTTTATAGATTGGAAGAACAATATTTTTCTGACTTTTATATTAATAGCAATGGTACTTTTGTTGTGCCTGAAGGCATTTTTATGCCTAACTTACGGCATTTGCCAACATTTCCCCCCGGTGATGTGCATGTTGGAGAAGTGTGGAAAGCACCTGTTAACATAGTATTTAATAATTTTTCAGTCCCTCTCATATTACTACTTGAGGCACAATATACTCTGCTGTTTATAAACAATCAAACCAATGAAGCCTTTATACAGTATTCCATACTTATAGATAAAACATTAAAAGATAAACTGTATCCTGAGGATTTACCCATTAAAATATATGGGCAATATGCAGGCCAGGTAACATGGGATATACAGAAAAATCAGCCAAAAAAATCAATTAATGCATATAACCTGCTATTGATTTTTGGCAGAACCGGGGAGTTAAGCACCATTGAATTCAAGATGTCTATAGATCAAACCAATAAGGCATATCTCCATGTACCAGATGAAGAAAAAAAGAAGCAGCAAAAGGAAATAGAAAAAGCATTACAGCAGGATGGTGTTTCTGTTGATTCTGATTCCCGGGGTATGATTATACGATTTTCGGATATTCTTTTTGATTTTGATAAATATAACCTGAATGCTGATGCACGCAAAGTGCTGGACAAACTGGTTGAAATAATAAAAACAAAATATCCTAACAATGAGATCATCGTGGAAGGGCACACTGACAATATTGGTACTGACGAGTATAACCAGAATCTTTCTGAAAAGCGTGCCCAGACTGTGGCTACCATTCTCAAAAATAAATTAGGGCATGATAAAGTATCCTACCGTGGGATGGGAAAGAGCAAACCTATAGATGACAATTCAACGGCTGCTGGGAGACAACGCAACCGAAGAGTAGAGATTATTATAAAGATGTAAATTATTGCAAAATTCTTTGTGTCCTTCGTGTAAAACGTTTTGCTTCTGTCTTAAAAACTTTTGCAAGTTCTGTCAGCTCATCAAACCTTTTAACAACAAATAAAGATTTCAGCAAGTTTTTAATCTTTGTATCATCATTTAGTTCATGAATCTGTTTATTGGATGCAATAAAAGTTTCATTGCAGAAGTTAAAATTTTTTTCAATAAGCTGACCAACCGGTTCAGATATCTTTGCAAAAGGCATTCCTGTTTTAAGATGAACATTTTTTAGTATAAGTGCTATAAGTGTTTTGATGGTGCGTTCTTTTGTGGCCTGTATATCCTGTTGCATCTTTTGAAATGCATTCAGTACCATCTGGTTTCTTTCTTTTATTAATTTTATAATTTCTCCTTTAATATCAGGTGGCATCTTGGAAAATGTTGGGCTGTGATGTGGAAATGCATATTTAAGGTATGCTGGTTGCAGCATGATACGTGCACACAACGTATCATTGAGATTTTCTCCCTCAACCAATGGTCTAATGTCTTCAGGTGTTAGTTTTAATAGCCCCTTTTGCTTTATAACATCAGGAATAGGCAATTGGTAAATATACCCCGCAATGGCTTTGTTTTCAGATGTTTCCTCAACAAAAAAATATTCACAGAGAAGTCTGGGAAAGCCCTTGGCGGGGTCACGTGAATCGGGATCTTCTTCAATATCAATAATCGCATCAATAAGGTTATGGTATGTAGTATGTGTTTCCATAGTATGATAGTTGACCTGAATGTATTCATCAACATATATTTGTTACTTGAAAAAGGGTAAACATTACAGCTTAACGCAGAGCATACAGAATTTGATATAGTAACTAAAATGAATAGTACAATGATGTAATGAAAAAAGCAATTAAATTTTTAAGGCCTGGCTTTTACATCAATTGATAAAGGGCTGTATATACCCTTTTTATAATACTGATATCCTATCCCTGCAACCATAGCACCATTATCAGTGCATAATATGGGTGATGGGAAAAATATTGTATGGTAATCCTTTTTTTTCTCAATGATTAATTCACGTAAACGTTTGTTGCTTGCAACACCACCTGCTATGACCAGAGTATGTATTTTTAACCGTTTTGATGCATCAAACAGCCTGCGGACCAGTATTTCCAGTGCCCGTTCCTGAAAGCTATAGGCGATTTCACATACATCAGCATCAGGATTATTGTGCATATAGTTAATGACAGCAGTTTTGAGGCCACTATATGAAAAAGAATATGTGTCATTGCTATCGGCAAGAATTTTAGGGAATATGGGTTTTTTTAACGTTGCCTGGCCTGCAAGCTTTTCTATTATTGGCCCTCCAGGATATCCTAATGACAAAAATTTTGCAACTTTATCAAATGCTTCTCCAACGGCGTCATCAGTAGTATTGCCCAAAAGCTCAAAATTTCCGTAATCATGCACACAGTATAAGGCAGTATTGCCACCCGAAACAAGTAATCCAATAAAAGGGAATTCAATACCATGTCCTTCCAGAAACGGGGCATATAAATGCGCTTCTAAATGATGTACGGCAATCAGTGGTATTGACAGTGTATAGCTGATAGCCTTTGCTGATTGCAATGCAACCAGCAATGAACCAACAAGACCTGGCCTGTAGGTGGCAGCAACATATGAAAGATCTTTGAATGTAACCTTTGCTTCTTTAAGGCAATGGTCAATTAAATCATTAATGACCTCCAAATGAGCACGTGATGCAATCTCGGGAACTACTCCATAGTATTCTTTATGAAGATGAATCTGGCTGTAGATTGCATGAGACAATATTGTTTTTCCATCAGCAACTATCGCTACAGCTGTCTCATCACAGGAACTTTCTAACCCTATTCCTAAAATTTTATTACTCATTAATTATTTTTACTGCCTCATTTAACTGATTATCAAATTCAAGGTCATACAGCGGCCGTTTTGTATAACGGTATATTTCTGATTTCAAAATAAAATGTGCTGTTGAATCTGAAAGCTTTATAGAATTCTTTTCTAAAAGTTTTTTAAACTCCAGTTTTGTTGGCTCATCATATTTTGTGTGTGTACTTATAAATTTTTCCAGTATCTTTTCTTTTATCAGTATATTTATCTGCTTTTGTTCGTCTTTGGAGATAGTTGCCATGGGAACTACGTAATCTGGTTGAATTCCTATACCGTGAATTGAAATGCCTGAAGGTGTGTAATATTTAGCGATAGTCAATGTAACGCCTGTATTGTCATCTAAGTTAAAAAATTTTTGCACTGAACCTTTGCCAAATGTTTTTTCACCTACTAGTTTAGCACGGTTGTTATCCTTTAATGCACCAGAAACAATCTCTGAAGCTGAAGCACTCCCTTTGTTGACAAGGATAACGCATTTACCAGTGAATAATGGATTTGAAGATGCACGATATTCTTGCAATGTTTCTTTGCCACCTCTTCCTTTGGTTGATACAATCATTGTTCCTTTGGGTAAGAACATATCACTTATGGTAATAGCCTGGTCCAATAACCCCCCAGGATTCCATCTGAGGTCGATGATACATTTTTTAATATTGTTGTTTTGAAAATACTGTAATGCTTTTTTCACCTCAGTTGCGGTATCTTCACTGAAGACTTTTAGTCTGAGGTAGCCAATGTCGGTGTTATCGATAACAGCATAATTAACTGTTTGAAGCTTAATGGGTAATCGTTCAAGTTCAATATCAATGGGTTCGTCAATACCTTCACGAATAATAGAAAGAATAACTTTTGTATGGGGTTTGCCCCGTATCATGGAAACGATATCATTAATGTTTTTATTCTTTATTGGCTTATTATCAACTTTATAGATAATATCGCCGGGCTGAATACCTGCTTTCATTGCAGGTGTTCCTTCAATAGGCGACACAACAATGATATCACCATTTTTTGCAGAAATTTCAATCCCCACGCCAATAAACTCACCACTGGTTTCTTCTTTTAGCTGGCTGTATTCCTGTTCATCTAAAAAACGTGAAAAAGGGTCATTCAGGGATGCAATCATGCCGCGAATAGCACCATAAAAAAGGGTCTTGGAGTCAGGCTGTTCTACATATTCATTGCTGATAAGCTGGTAAACCTGATGAAAGAAATCTAAATATTTAAATGAAGGTTCCTGCGCAGAAACAGTAAATGCAATATTAACGCCAATAAAAATTCCTGCAAGAAAGGCTATAAAAGCAATATGAAATGACCGTTTGCGTAACCACTGTATCATAGTATCCTCACTTGGTTTAAGGGTTTACATCAAAAAGCTTATATTTATCAGGATGTTTTGTTTTACAGTAACTGTAAAATGCCTGCTGGCTCACTTTAAAATCCTGTAACACCGTATCCATAATTTCACGGCGTTGCTTGGATGATTGTTGTTCGTCAAAACTTTCAATAAATTCGCGTGATAGGTATTCCTGCCATAAAATTGCAAATTCTTCTTCGGATAACTTTTCACCAATACAGGCTGTAAAGTATGCCAGTATAATACAGAGTATAAGGGCAAAAATTTTCTTCATTGTTACAACCCTAATATATAAAATTTGACTTTAAATATTTTCATCATTTCCTATATTACTATACTTTGTATTAAATATGAATTTTATATCACTGTGAACAACTGCAGAATGGTACATGTTTTCATATTTTGTTCATAATAGGATATTTAAGTAAAAATAATAATATAAATTAATTATAATTATAAGTGTTTAAAATTGTAAAGATTTTTATTAAGTAGTTTAAATAAAATCTTTTGATTTTAAAGCTCTGACCCCTTACAATAATATATATCACCCTTTCGGGGTTTTAAAGTGAATAACAGGATGTCATCCTGAACCATCTCCTGAATTTATTTCAGGATTGATTCAGGATCTACTTATTAGGCTCTGACCCTCAAATCCCACTACCTCCCTAATAACTCTGC
Organism: Spirochaetota bacterium; assembly: GCA_040756435.1. Taxonomy (NCBI): domain Bacteria; kingdom Pseudomonadati; phylum Spirochaetota; species Spirochaetota bacterium. Next base: position 23,671 of record JBFLZD010000025.1, read on the forward strand.
GTACTCTGCGTGATGCATCAGTTGGTCTCACGCAGAGACCGCAGAGATGGGGAGAGTGTGGCTCTGACCCCTTACAATAATATCACCCCTTCGGGGTTTTATAGTGAATAACAGGTGTCCTCCTGAACGTGATTCAGGATCTACAGTGGTGAGGATAAAGATTCCGTCTCAAGCCCGGAATGACGTATTACTTTGTCATTTCGAAGGAACGTAGTAACTGAGAAATCTTAAAGTGGGAGGCAAAGATTTCTCGCTGCGCTCGAAATGACAAAAAGAGATGACCGGAATGACGTATAGGCAACAAGTCATCCTGAACTTGATTCAGGATCTACTTATTAGGCTCTGACCCTCAAATCCCACTACCTCCCTAATAACTCTGCGTGATGCATCAGTTGGTCTCACGCAGAGACCGCAGAGATGGGGAGAATGTGGCTCTGACCCCTTACAATAATATCACCCCTTCGGGGTTTGCATGATGTTGTGATGGGGTTGAGATAGTATGCTCTGACCCCACTAAGGATCTTACATATCTTCCTATCATTAAGGATTTGCCCCCTCAAAATCCCACTATCTCTCCAATAACTCAGTACACTCTGCGTACTCTGCGTGTTCCATCAGTTTTTTTCACGCAAAGACCGCAGAGATAGGTAGAGCCTGAGCTCTGACCCTCTTACAATAATATCACCTCTTCGGGGTTTAAATGATGTTGTGATGGAGATAGTATGCTCTGACCCCATGGTTTAACAATTTTTCTAACTTTTTTATCAAAAAGTACAAAATTTTTCCCAATTCCTTTTAATTTTTCCCACCAAAAGCGTTGTATACAGTAGAAGCGTAATGTGCATATTACTACTACACTTATAGGAGGAATACTATGGCACGGAAATTGCGGGTACAGCTACCAGGGTTAACCTATCATATCACTTCCCGCTGCATAGAGTGGAAATCTATGTTGCAGGAAGACTTTTTTAAGGCTTGCTTTGTAGAAATACTAAACAAAGCTAAAGCTAAGTATCACTTTAAGCTCATTGCCTTCTGTATTATGGATAACCACATACACTTAGTCATTCATACAGTAGATGATGGTGCACCAATATCCCGTATTGTGCAGTATATTAAGGCACGATTTGCAGAATTGTATAATAAACTAACAGGAAGAACTGGACCATTCTGGAATGAGCGGTATAAGGATAGCATTATACAGTTTGCTAAAGATGGGTTTCACTATTTGTTGTGGTTGTTGTGGTATTTGGCGTATAACCCAATACGCAAAAGATTATGCTCTGACCCCACCAAATACCACTACAGCAGCATACAGGCATATTTAGATGAAAATGCCGATGTAGGAGTTCCCATAGACCATCATGAGTATTTTATAGAGTTAGGGGAAACCTTTGCCAAGAGAGTGGCTGTGTTTATGCGTTATGAGGAATATTATAAAAAGAAGTATTCCATGATATGTGAGTGGGTGTGAAAAAAAAGGGTCAGAGCTTAATACTTCTTATTACTTTCCGTGAAAAATCAGTGAGAATGCGAGCGGTTAAACCCCATATGGTATAGCCATTGTAATGGTAATAATAAATGGCGTATGGTATGCCTTCATAGGTATAATATTTTACATCATCAAATTTTTCTTCTACAAACAATGAAAGGGGCACCTCAGTATATGATTCAATTTCATTGTAGTTAATGGTAAGCTGGTAAGGATACGGTATAATCCCAACAAACGTATATACATGAAAACCATATATTGATATAAAATGGTCAAATTCACCCAATACGGTTACATCATCAGGCTTAATACCAACTTCCTCAAACGTTTCCCGCAGTGCTGTATCAAGTGGTGTAGCATCATCTTCATCAATTCCACCGCCGGGCAATGAAACCTCACCCTTATGAGTGCCAACATTATTTGTACGTTTGGTAACAAGTACATGTGGTTGATTGTCTTTGAAAAGAATAGGAATGAGCACTGCAGCATCCTTTAGACTTTTTCGTTCAATTGACCGGGGCGGGCGCTGGTGCAATACCTGCTTTATCCTGTCACAAAATATCATAAATTCGTTATAATCATTGAAATTAAGCATACAGGTCACCGCCATATGTATCATTGATTACTATAGCAGGAAATTTTTCAACGGTTAATTTATATATGGCTTCAGGGCCAAACTCTTCAAACGCAATTATCTGCGCATCCACAACACATTGATTGAGATAGGCAGCAGCACCTCCAAAGCTTGAGCAATATACCGCTTTATAATTAACAAAAAGTTTTTTAACTTCGCTGCTGCGAGATCCCTTGCCTATAAACATCCTGACGCCTAATGACAGCATGATGTCCGTATAGGCATCCATACGGTATGATGTTGTGGGGCCGATAGCTCCAATAGGCATCCCTGGTGGTGCAGGGCTTGGTCCAGCGTAGTAGAGTACTGCATTGGTAAAATCTATGGGGAGAGATTTTTGCTGTGCTATAAGTTCTGCAATCTTTTTATGAGCTTTGTCACGGGCAGTATAGATGGTACCGGATATGGTTATAAAGTCCCCTGCCTTTAACTGTTGTAAATCATAATCTGAAATAGGTGTATGTAAATCAATAGTTTTCATAGTATTGTGGACCTGTACCGTAGTGAATGGCAGTTAAGGTTGAGTGCAACGGGAAGTGTTGCAATATGAGTAGAGGCTTCTTTTATCCTGACCATAGCAACAGTATGGTTGCCACCAAAACCTAAAGGACCAACACCTGTGTTATTGCACCGTTGTAATATAACCTCTTCTAGTTTACGATATTCTTCTTTGGGATGCGGTTCTTTTTGCAATACAGCCTTTTTTGCATTAAGCATGGCAACATCAGCAGTCCCGCCAATCCCTATGCCTAAAAAAAGTGGCGGACAGGGATTAGGGCCAGCCTGCTTAACAGTTGTCACTATATAATCAATAATTTCTTCACTATCTGCTGTTGGAGTAAACATTTTGATTGAAGACATGTTTTCTGATCCACCACCTTTTATGTATACTGTAATGACAACAGAATTCCCTTCAGCAATTTCGGTGTGGATGAACGCCGGTGTATTAGTTCCGGTGTTGGTTCTGTCAAACAGTGGATCTTTTACTATGGATGGCCGTAAATAGTGACTTTTGTAGGTATCGGCAACTGCTCTGTTTATTATTTCTTCTAGGTTGCCATCAATGGTAACGCCGGTGCCTATCTGCAAAAATACTATAACTGAACCACAGTCCTGACATAAAGGAATATGCTTGGTGGCAGCAATGGTGGCATTTTGTAGCAATATATTCAGGGTTTCTTTTGGTAAAGGTTTTTGTTCACTATTACGCATGTGAGATAGTGCCTGTACTACGTGGTCAGGTAAGTGAAAATTAGCCTGGACTACAAGGTTTGCAACAGCAGTGTAAAGCTCTTCCTGAGAAATGGTGCGCATTTACTTATGTTCTTGCTCCAGCAATGTTGTGTATTCATCCCACGTTGCTTCTATTTCGCGGGCTGCTTGGGGGTCAAGTATTTCTATGATAAAGCCTGCATGGACAATAACTTTATCGTTGATTTTAACGTCAGGGGTCAGAGCAATGTCAACTACCTTCTCAACTCCCATGGATTCAACAATTGCTTTGGTCCCTTCAATTTTTTTTACTGTCATCGGTATTGCAAGACACATGGTATCCTCCTAAAGTTTCAACATATTCGTGGCAGTTGTTCTTCAATTAATACAGGTAGTATTCTTTTTCCACCAATTTTAGTTTGAATATATGTTTTACCGGTAAATTCGTTTGTAATATGACCAATTATGCATGCATCTTTGCCTTCAGGATGCTTTTTCATAATTTCAACAATACCTTGAGTATAACTTTTGTCAGCAATGATTACAACCTTGCCTTCATTTGCAATGTATAAGGGGTCAATGCCTAATATATCTGCAACGCCACGTACTTCATTTTTTACCGGCAGATTATCTTCTATCAGTTTAGCACCAAATGGGGCGTTTTTCGTAATTTCATTGAGTACGGAAGCAACACCACCTCGCGTGGCATCGCGCATAAATTTAATGGCATCAGGATAATAACGTATTACATCCTCAATAAGATGATTGAGTGCAGCACAATCTGATGAAAGGCCTTTTGAAAATGTAAGATTGTTGCGCAGTGCCATTATGGTGGTGCCATGATCGCCAATGCTGCCGTTAATGATAATGGTATCGCCAGGCTTTATCTCTCTTCGCTGGGGTGGATTTGTAAACACTCCTATGCCCGCTGTGTTGATATAAATACGGTCGCCTTTGCCTTTTGGCACAACCTTGGTGTCACCGGTAACTATCGCCACGCCTGCTTTCATGGCTGCTTCTTTCATAGAAACTAGTATGCGTTTGAGTGTTTCTATTTCAAGTCCCTCTTCCAGTATCAGTGCACATGAAATATACTGAGGTGTAGCTCCCAGTACTGCTAAGTCGTTGACGGTGCCGTTTACCGCTAAGCTTCCAATGGTTCCACCGGTAAATTCAATTGGTGTAATAGTATAGCTGTCAGTGGTGAATGCAATGCTGTCTGTAGCAAGTTTAAGATGTGCTGCATCATCTAATTGTATGGTTTCATTGCCAAGAGTAGATTTTATGAGGTTATTGATAAGATCATTCATCAGTTTGCCGCCACTACCGTGGCCGGGAACAATTATATCCATTATTTCCTCCCGTATTTGTAGTATGCTGAGCACGGGCCCTCTGATGAAACCATGCATGGACCAATCGCATGTTCCGGTGAACAAGCTTTGCCAAACAGCGGACAATCAGTTGGTAGTATCACACCGCGCAAAAGCTCGCCACAGCGGCATCCGGGATGTTCTTTGGGCGGAGGCACATCCACAGGGAATTGTCTATATGCGTCAAAATCTGCATATTCTTCTTTTAAATCAAGGCCACTTTCAGGAATGACTCCAATCCCCCGCCAGGTAGCATTGCCTTTTGTAAAAACGCTATACAGTATTTCTAACGCCTTTGGGTTCCCTTCGTTACGTACAACACGGGGATATTCATTCAGCACTCTGGGTGTATTTTCTTTAATAAGATCAAGCAACATGAGTGTTCCGCGGATGAGGTCGTGGTCTTCAAAACCTGCAACAACAGCAGGTTTGCTATAATCGGTAGCAATAAAATCCCACGCATTTTTGCCAATGATAGCGCTCACATGTCCTGGTAGTATAAAACCATCTATGTTTACCTCACCGGAGTCAAGTAACACTTTCACGGCGGGTACCGTTAGTTTGTTGCCAGGTAAAAGAAAGAAATTTTTTACATTTTTCTTTTTTGCTTCAAGCACACAGACAGCCTCAGCAGGTGCAGTGGTTTCAAAGCCAATGCTCAAAAAAATAAATTTTTTATCAGGGTTTTTTTGTGCCATATCAACGGCATCCATGGGGGAATAGACAACCTCAACCTGCAGCCCTTTTGATTTTTCCTTTGCAAGTGAACTGTATGACGAAGGTACTTTCATCATATCGCCAAAAGTGGTAATAACACAGTTATGCTGCCAGCCAATAGCAATAGCGGTATCTAAATAATCATTAGAGGTAACACATACAGGACAACCTGGGCCATCAATAAGTCGTAAATTTTGTGGAAATATGTCCTTAACCCCCGTGCGGAAAAATTCAGTTGTATGTGTGCCACATACTTCCATTATGGCAACAGGTTGGGGCAATGTATACTGTGATAAGATAGCAGCTTCTTTTTTAATATCAGACATGAATATTCTCCCTGGCAATAGCAATCTGTCCTAAGGCAATCCCGCCATCATTACACGGTAGTTTGTGCGGTGTATATACGTCAAATGATTTTTTTTGTAGTCCCTGTACTATAAGGTGAAGCAATATTCTATTGTGAAACACGCCCCCTGAAAGGGCAACCTTATTTATTGAATAGCGTTCCCTGAGTTTACATGCAGTAGCAATAGTAACTTCAGCTATTGCTCTGTGAAAACGCATGGCAATGGCAGCCACGGGGATACGTAGTTCTATCATATTTACAATTTCCTTAATAATATGAGTAGTGTCAATGACAAGCCCGTGTCCCTGCTTGATGGGGATTGCAAACGCTGAATTGTCTTCTATTGCTTCCAGTGCTCTTTCCTCTAAAAGCATAGCAGCTTCGGCTTCGGTACTGATGTGATGCGCAATCCCTAAGATAGCTGCAACACCATCAAAGAGCCTTCCAATGCTGCAGGTTACCGGGCAGTTTATGTTTTTATGGACTATCTCTTTTACAAATTCTTTTTCCTGTTTTTGAGTAAAAAAAGTGGAATCATCAATGGATGCTGCCATAAGCAGGGACAGGCCAATCTTCCATGGGTCTTTGATGGCATTTTCACCACCAGGTAGGCCAAAGTAGTCACAATGTGCTGCACGGATAAATTCCTTTGAGTCTGCAATTAAGAATTCGCTTCCCCACAGTGTATGGTCGGTTCCGTATCCAGTACCGTCATAGGCAATGCCAATAACAGGTTCATAAAGCCTGTGTTCTTCGCAAACCGAGGCAATGTGCGCATGATGATGCTGCACTGCAACTGTTTGTATTGTGGTATGCTCCTGTGCAAACATGGTGGTGAAGTAATTGGGGTGCATATCGTGGACAATGAGTTTTGGCTTAATATCAAAAATTTTACAAAAATGGGCGATAGTTTTTTTGTAAAGGTCATTGCCCCACGGAGTGGCAAGGTCGCCCAAAAACTGACTTACGATAGCAACATTATTTCGTGCAACAGCGAAGCTATTTTTTAAATCACCGCCTGTTGCAAGGATATGAAGGGGTGTTTCTTTTATGAAAATAGGTGCAGGGACATAGCCACGAGATCGGCGCACAAAATATGGCTTTTCGTCAATAACATACATTACTGAGTCATCAGTGTGCGATAGTATCTGGCGATTATAGGTGACAAAGTAATCAGTTATTGTGTGTAATCGGTCAAAGGCATCATCGTCATTGTATATAATGGGCTCATCGGATATATTGGCACTGGTCATGACGTATATGCTTTCTTCATTGTTTGAAAAGAGCATATGCTGGAACGGCGTATAGGGAAGCATAACACCGATGTAGGTGAGTCCTGGTGCAACGTATGGGCTTAGAATATTTTTTTGTAATTTTACAAGAACAATGGGGCGCTCTTTACTCTGGAGCAGTTCTTTTTCTTTTTGTGTCACAACACAGAATGTTTCTAAAAATTCTATAGATGATACCATAATGGCAAATGGCTTAAAAGGCCTTTGTTTTCGCTGGCGTAATAGCTCAACACAGTGGTCATTGGTGGCATCGCACGCTAAATGATACCCCCCAACGCTTTTGAGAGCAACAATGTGGTGTTGTAAGATTTTCTGCAACTGGCTGATTATGGCATCAAATTGAGATTGGATTACCTTACCGGAACTATCGCACAATACTATTTGAGGACCACACTGTGGGCAGGCATTGGGCTGTGTATGGAACCTGCGATTGAGCGGATTTGTATATTCCTGGTAGCATTGCGGGCACATGGGAAACGGCTCCATGGCGGTGTTATCCCGGTCATACGGGATGTCGTCAATTATGCTAAAGCGAGGGCCACAGTGCGTGCAGGTGGTAAAGGGATAATGGTAGCGACGGTTGTGCACGTCAAAAAAGTCTTCCAAGCACTCATGGCATATAGCTACATCAGGTGGTATAAATACATCGCGTGTGCCTGTTGTAGTGCTTTGCAGTATCGTAAAGCTTTTAAATCCATTGGGTGGGAGTTGGGTGATTTTGATATCAATAATCTGGGCAAGCGGAGGAGGATTATTCCGTATAATGTCAATGCATTGTTTGATAGCTTCTTCAGGTCCTTCTAAATGGATTGTTACTCCTTCTGTGTCATTTGAAACGCTACCATATAGATTGTGCTCTGTGGCGATAGTATACACAAATGGCCTGAATCCCACGCCCTGGACAATGCCTTTTACCTGTATGTGATAATGATGTGTCATAGTAAGCATTGTAGCACAAAATATTCGGAGCCTGCAATTCATATATAAAAAATTGATCTACAAAAACCTGTAGGCATATAAACAACGTGATTCTTTGGTTATGCTGGTAAAGTACATACTCATCCTTAAGGGAGATTTATTATGGATGCACGATTACTTTATTGCGTTACTCATTTCTATGAAACTATACAATGCAGTGTTGTTTCATGGTTAATGGAAGTTAATAATTTTATATAATTCTAAATTATAGTTGACAAATTAATATATCTGTTATATGATAGCACTATTGATAATTTAATTGCTTGCTGGTCAGGGATGATAGATGTAACAACTATTATAATTTTTTAAAAAATTGATAAATCAATTATTTGGTTGACTTGCTACACATATTAATAAAATCTATATTTTAATTGTTTTTTACGCCTAATCTATAAAATTTATCATTATCAAACTATACAGCGTAAGGAGGTAAAATGTGAGTAAAATCAGGTTGTTTGTGGTTTGTATGGGTATACTTGTCATTGCAGTAATTATTGGTTGCTCTGAGGGAACAACCAATATCAATCCCAGTCCAACTGATGTTGTTACAGTAACAGACATTAATAAGTTTATTACTGAAAAGGACAAGCAAGCTGGGATTGGTGCAACCATGAATGCAATGGATCCTGTTGCAATGCCACATAAAAAGCATGAAGATGCAGGCATTAAGTGTGTAGTATGCCATCATAAAGCTGGCAATGATGACAGGATCAAACAGTGTGCAGAATGCCACAAAGGTGCAAAGGGTGAGGATACCATTCATGGTCTGTGCATTAATTGCCATGCTCAGTCCAAAAAAGGCCCTGTGCTTTGCAATGAGTGTCATATTGCTAAAGAATAAAAGCGTGTAGCTTAAAAGCACAATGAAACGAGGTAAAAAAACATTAATTCTTGGCATAGGAAATCTGCTTCAAAAGGATGATGGTATTGGAGTACATGTGGTGCAGTATATGCAGAAAAATAATGTTACCCTGCCTGATAATGTGGAACTCTTAGATGGTGGAACTGCGGGATTTGATCTCATTCCATACATGATAGATTTTGATAAGCTGATTATTATTGATGCATTAAAAGTACAGGACAGGCCAGGTAGCATTTATAGATTTGATGGAAAGCATTTAAAAGCACAGACGCCTAACGTTTCATTGCATGAAATGGGAATTGCCGAGGTGCTGCGGGTGTTGAAAGTTCAGGGTTACAGTCCTGAGGTGGAAGTTATAGGGATTGTCCCTGAGAATATCAATACACTGGATATTACACCAAGCCCTTCGGTAGCAGAATCAATTCCAAAAGTTGTGGATTTGATTCTTGATAGTGTTACTGCTTATTAACCTGATACATTAGGAGGTTGTTACATGTCGCTAAATAGAAGAGAATTTTTAAAAGTCATGGGTGCTACTACCGCTGCGGTAGCATTCCCAAGTGTACTTATTCAGGGTTGCAAAAGGGCATTACAAAAAGCTTCAGAGCGTACCAATGTAATCTGGATTCAGGCACAGTCATGTTCTGGATGTTCTGTTTCACTTTTGAATAAGCTTGAGCCTGATATTGCAACCGTTATTACCGAATACATAAGCCTGAACTATCACCAGACATTATGCGGTGGTACCGGTCATGCTGCCATACAGGTTCTTGAAAATGCGGTCAAGACAAACCGCAAAGATTTTATATTAATTGTTGAAGGTTCCATACCTACAAAATCTGATGAATACTGTACCATAGGCGAGATGGATGGCAGAATCATTGGTGCACGTGAATGGATTGAAAAATTGGGTAAAAATGCAATAGCACTGGTTGCTGTTGGTTCATGTGCAACATTTGGTGGTATACCTGGCGCAAAGATACGGGCAACAGGCGATAACCCAACAGGTGCTATATCATTACAGAAGATGTTCCCTGATAAGAAGGTAATTAATATCCCTGGATGTCCGCCACATCCAGACTGGATGGTGGGAACACTTTTACATGTATTACTAAAAGGCATGCCAGAGCTTGATGAGTACAACAGGCCACTCATGTATTTTGGAACAACTGTTCATGAAAAATGCTCACGACTTCCCGATTATAAGCGTGGACGTTTTGCAAAACACTGGGGTGAAGAAGGCTGTTTGTATTTATTAGGCTGTTTAGGTATGGATACGGGATGTGATATTCCAACCCGTGGCTGGGTAGGTGGTATGAATACCTGTACTGGCTGTGGTTCAGGATGTATAGGATGTACAGAGCCTCCATTCCCAGATTATGGCAACAGAGGTATTTATAAGCATCTTGTAGCAAGCAATGATGAATTACAAACGCTACATCCTGAAATTGCCAGCACTGTAGTAAAACTTAAGAATGGAGGTGTCATCAATGGCTAAGGTATTATTGGATCCCATTACCAGAATAGAAGGTCATCTTTCTATTGAGATAGATGTTCAGAATGGCAGGGTCGTTGATGCAAAAAGTAAAGGGGACATGTTCCGTGGTTTTGAGATGATCTTAAAAGGGCGAAACCCTGTTGATGCAAATCAGATTACACAGCGTATATGTGGTGTGTGTCCTGTTTCCCACGGTATTGCATCAAGCAAGTGTTTAGATGCAGCATTTGGTATAGTGCCCAATAAAAACGGGCGGTTACTCAGAAATTTAGTTTTTGGTGCCAACTATCTGCAGTCACATATATTGCATTTTTACCATTTAGCTGCATTGGACTATGTAGACATCACCGCTATCCTGAAATACAATGGCTCTGACAAAAAGCTTCTTGCTTTGCGTGACTGGGCCAAGAATGAGCTTGAAGTAAAGAAAGGTCGACAGGATGCTATTACTGCTGTTGCGCCATTTTTACCACGGTATGAAGGTGATTTTTATATCAAAGACCTTGATTTGAATATTGCAGCCATAGCTCATTATGTACAGGCGCTTGATATGAGGATGAAAGCTCATCAGATGGTTGCTCTTTTTGGTGGAAGAGTACCGCATCTTATTGGGCTTGTACCAGGCGGCGTTACTCAGGTTCCTACACGAAGTGCTATACGTCAGTACAGAAAGCTTTTGAAACAGGTTGAAGAATTTGTAAATGAAGTGTATATCAATGATGTAATAGCTGTGGCAAAAGCTTATAGCGATTATTTTAAGATTGGTCGGTATACAAACTTCCTGTCATATGGTGTATTTGAAGAAAATCCAGAGCAGACAGAATTCTTCTTTAAACGGGGAGTCTTTGATGGCAAAAAACTACAAGAATTTGATTCATCAAAGATTCGTGAACAGGTACGGTTTGCTCGCTACAACTCTGGAAGCAACCTGCATCCATACCAGGGTCAAACTAATCCTGATCCTCATAAAGCTGGTGCATATAGCTGGCTTAAGGCACCACGCTATGATGGTATGCCAATGGAAGTTGGCCCATTAGCACGTGTAGTGGTCAATTATTTAGGTGGCAATGCAGGTGTAAAGAAAGAGGTTGATGCATTGCTCAAAGTGTTTAATGCTGATATCGATGCAGTGTTCTCAACATTGGGACGCCATGCAGCTCGCGCTATAGAATGTAAACTTCTTTGCCAGAGAATGTATGAATGGCTTGATGATCTGGAAGTTGGGGAAATGCCACGTTCAACCTATGAAATACCAGACAAAAGCCAGGGTGAAGGCTTAACTGAAGCACCACGCGGTGCATTGGGTCACTGGATTGTTGTTGAAGACAAGAAGATAGCAAATTATCAGTGCGTGGTACCAACCACATGGTTCTGCGGTCCACGAGGCGATGATGGCAAGTTAGGACCGGTTGAACAGGCGTTATTAGGTACACCAATAGCTGATCCTAAAAATCCAATTGAGGCGGCACGTGTAGTTCGTTCATTTGACCCATGTATTGCTTGTGCGGTACATGTTGTTGAAGGGGATAAGGAGATAGGAACCTTCAAGATTTGCTAAGAAAACATACTGATTTTCATAAAGGGCTATCATCTGCTGGTGATAGCCTTTTTTTATACTAGTGCATCGAAAGAATTGAAACTATACAGAAATGTTTATCCATACAGTATATAGCATATATCACTGATGGTATAAAAGATCGTTTTAATACAAATGTATCATGGATTAGTGATTGGCTTTACTGCTCAATGTGACAAATTTCTATGGAAATAGGTAAAGTATCTATATAAATGTTTTAGATATTCACTTAAGTGACCTTTTTTTGATAAACCTGTGAACAGTTATGCATGTATAAAAATTTGTCACTAATTATTCCTAAATGTGGAAATTTGAATAAAATATAAAATAGTGTATACCCCCGCCGCCTTCGACGGCGGGGGTATACACTATATTCATCATGAAATTTTTTAAGGAATTAATGCTGAAAATTTGTTAAGCAATAATTAATAATTATGAAATTTTTAAATAATGATATTTATGTGATAAAGTAGTTGAATAATATGGTAACGGTGATTATTGTGCATTATCTAAAAAATGAATGCTTACAATAACTATTTTTTAGTATATCCAATTTTTTAATTTTTAGGAGAATACATCATGGAAATCCAGGTATTACAGAACATTTATGAATCAAATATTCAGAAGGCTGAGGAAATTAAAAAATTGCTTGGCCAAAAAAAAGTATATATGTTTGATATCATGAGTTCGCCCGGTGCAGGGAAAACCACTATCACCGATAGAATAATCAATGACCTTATAAAAGATTACAATATAGCCCTGATTGAAGGCGATATTGAAACAACCAATGATGCAAATCGGCTTGCAAAATATAATATTCCTATTGTTCAGATTGAAACAAAATTGTTTGGGGGCGCCTGCCATTTAGAAAGCTCATGGATAATGGGTTGTTTGGAAAAATTTGATTTAGATGCTGTTGATGTGGTCATCATTGAAAATGTTGGCAATCTTGTATGTCCTGCTGAATTTGAACTTGGTGATGATGAACGGGTTGTAGTATTAAGTGTTACCGAGGGTGAAGACAAACCAGTGAAATACCCGTTAATGTTTAATTCTTCGCATACACTGTTGATTAATAAAATTGACCTTTTGCCCTATCTTGATTTCAATATGGATGAGTTACTGGCAAATGTAAAGCGCACAAATCCAAAGATGGAAGTACACAAGATAAGTGCCAAAACCGGTGAAGGCATAGAAGGATTCTTAAAAGCACTGCGCTCACGGATAAAAAATAAAGTTGGCAAGTAACTTTATAATAAAAGTGTCATGTAGGGGACATCTTTGCCGCTTTCGGATGTGCTAATGTATGCTTCCCTTAAGATATAATGTACTATGTACAGGGAGAAATAGATGACCAAAACTCTCATGTGGGTTGGTTTTAATGTTTTTGTCCTGCTTATGCTTCTTTTAGATTTAGGTGTTTTTAATCGTAAAGCACATGAAATTAAAGTAAAAGAAGCGGTACTGTGGACAATATTCTGGATAGCGTTGTCCCTGATATTTAATGCAGGCATATATTTTTACGCTGGATACCATAAAGCCTTGCTATTTTTCACTGCCTACCTTGTTGAAAAATCATTAAGCATGGATAACATATTTGTATTCTTGATGCTGTTTACCTATTTTAAAGTAAATCCAATGTATCAACATAAGGTGCTTTTTTGGGGTGTGCTGGGTGCTCTTATCATGCGTGCCATATTCATTTTTGCTGGCATTGCGTTAATAGAAAAATTTGACTGGATACTGTATGTCTTTGGAGCATTTTTAATCTATACTGGATACAAGATGATGAAAGAAAAGGATAAGGAGATCCATCCTGAAAAAAATCCAGTGTTAAAATTAGCACGCACAATGCTACCCGTTACCAGCGACTATCGTAATGGGTATTTTTTTGTTAAAGAAAATGGGAAACGCTTTGTTACACCGCTTTTTATTGTCTTGCTGGTCATTGAATCAACGGATGTTGTGTTTGCGGTTGATTCAATTCCTGCCGTGCTTGCAATAAGCCATGACCCGTTTATTGTGTATACATCAAATGTCATGGCCATATTAGGGTTAAGAGCACTTTATTTTGCACTGGCAGCAGTCATGCGTCTATTTAGATTTCTGCATTATGGATTGTCGGTTATCCTGATATATGTTGGCTGTAAGATGATAGCAGCCCAGCTTGGCTATCATATCCCCACCGAGATATCATTGGGAATAATTGCATTTGTATTGACAATTTCAATAGTTACCTCTATCTATATCCCCGAAAATAAAGAAAAATTACAGTAACAAATACAAAGGCAATTGCACCAAGACAATAGCTGTGTGATTTATGGAGGTGTGGTTATGGTCACTGTAGGTATTAATATTGGTTCTACCAGTGTAAAAGTTGTAGTATGTAACAGTGGAGTTGTTAATACATTTAACATAATGCCCCATGAAGGTGATGTGCCGGGTACGCTTACCACCATCCTATCGCAATTAAAAATTCCTGAAGATGCACGGGCGATAGTTACCGGAAATGAAGGAAGGTTTTTATTACATCTGCCCCGAGTCATAGAATCTGTGTGCATTGAGGAAGCGCTAAAACACAGTGATTACAACCCGGATGCAATAGTATCTATGGGAGGCGAGGACCTTGTAGTCTATACTGTTGATGAGCATAAAAAGATTAAGAATAATTTTTCAGGAAATAAGTGTGCTGCAGGTACAGGTGAGTTTTTCAAGCAACAATTGGCCCGCATGGATATGACACTTGCTGATATTCATTCTATTCCAGAAAAAAGCAAGGTATTGCGATTATCAACACGCTGTTCAGTATTCATGAAAAGTGATTGTACCCACAGGCTCAACAAAGGTGAAGCCACTAAAGGTGATATAGTTCTTTCACTTTCCAATGTGATGGCAGTTAAAGTTATAGACTTTTTAAAAAAGGCACGAATTCACAAGGGCATTGTGATTCTAACCGGTGGTATAACACGCAATCCATATATATTACAGTTTATTAAAGAAAAATTGCCTCATGTTGAGTTTATCATACCAGATACCGCTGCTTATTTTGAAGCCTATGGTGCAGCGCTATTAGCAGAGCAGTACGGTGAACCAATTGGTGATACTCTATTTGAAAAACATACTATAAGTTTTCCGCGATTTAACAGTTTAAAAACAGCGCTCAATAACGTTACGTATATCCCCTCAAAGCGTGGAGTTGCAAAACCCGGTGGGGAGTATATATTGGGTGTTGATGGAGGATCTACCACAACAAAAGCATGCCTTGTTGATATACACACTCATGAAATTGTAGCTGCACACTATGGAAGAACCCATGGTGATCCGGTTAAAGCATTGAAGCAGTGTATTGTTGAAATACAAAAACAGCTAAAAGAACAGATAGGGGATAGCCCCATCATTATTTCATTGGCAGCAACTACTGGCTCATCACGAGAAATATTAGGAGTCTTTTTAGAAACACCAGCTATCTACAATGAAATCATTGCCCATTCAGTTGGTACTACCTACTTTAAGCCAGATATTGACACAATATTTGAGATTGGTGGTCAGGATGCAAAGTATGTATATTTAAAAAATGGTGTGCCCATTGATTATGCAATGAATGAAGCCTGTTCGGCAGGAACCGGTTCGTTTTTGGAAGAATCAGCTCAAGGCGATCTGAACATTGCCCATGCATGGGAGATAGGTGATATTGCATTGCAGGCAGAGCATCCACTCAAATTTGGTGAGCACTGTTCAGCATTTATCAACTCTGATATTCGCAAAGCCATTCAGCAGGGAGCAAGCCGGGAAGACATCACTGCGGGTTTGGTGACATCAATCGTTGCTAACTATCTCAACCGTGTTGTAGGAAACAGAACTATTGGCAATTCCATCGTGCTTCAGGGAGGAGTTGCAAAAAACAAAGCTGTACCGCTTGCATTTGCCATGCTTCTTGGAAAACATATAACAGTGCCACCGGACCCGGAACTGATGGGCTGTTTTGGCGTGGCGATAGTTGCCTTAAATAAGCTTACGGATGGCCTGTTACAAAAAAAATTCTATTCACTTGATGCAATTCTTAATACAAACATTGTCTATGAGCGCGAGTTTATATGCAAGGCTTGCGATAATTATTGTCCCATTCGGGTACTCAATGTTAATGGCAACAGGTACATGTTTGGTGGCAGGTGCAATAAATATGCAAATATGCGAAAAAAGCGCGTTATCCATGAAGAGGAGGTTGTTGATTTTATTGAAAAAAGAAATGAGTTATTGTTTGGTGAATGCGCACCACAGGAAATGCCACACAATGCCTCTATAACGGTTGGCATGCCGCTGTGTTTTTCAGCATATACCTTGTGGCCGCTGTATTCATGGTTTTTTAAAGAATTAGGTGTGGCGATAGTTACCTCTGATGAAATCTCAGAAGAGGGAAAAGCTAAAGTTGAAAGTGCTTATTGCTTTCCTGCTGAGATAGCGCATGGTGCGGTTAAAAATATTCTTGATAAGAATGTTGATTATATCTTCCTGCCGCACATTAAAGAAATGAAAAGCTATCAGAATGATGCCCGTGCAACGTTTTGCCCTATTACTCAGGGATTACCATATTATATTGAAAAGGCATTTGATGAAATTCCTAAAGAAAAAATACTTTCGCCAGTTATTAGTTTCGAACTGTCAGATGAAATGACGGAAAATTCATTTATCCATGTGGCTGTAAAACTTGGCTTTTCACCGGAAGAAGGAAGAAGGGCATTTGGGCTTGCGTTACAAAAGCAAAACGAATATTTTGTAAAAGCCAGAAAATTAGGGGAACAGGCTCTAGAGTTTGCACGGAAACTTAAAAAACCTGCCATAGCATTACTGGGGAGGCCCTATAATGCATTTACAAAAGATGCAAATATGGGCATTCCCAAAAAATATACCAGTATTGGGTATACGGTTATTCCGTTTGACATCCTTCCCTTTGAGGATGAAGAAATATTTCCTAACATGTACTGGTTTTATGGACAGCTGGATATGAAAGCAAGTGTCATGCTTGCAAAAGAAAATAATATTTATGTGACATTTATTTCTAATTTTTCGTGTGCGCCTGATTCGTTCATGCTGCATTACTTAAAATGGATTATGGGTTCCAAGCCTTTTCTTATCTTAGAGCTTGATTCCCACACAGCTGATGCAGGAGTTGATACACGTATTGAAGCTTTTCTGGATATTATTGAGGGCTACAGACAAAAATGTATGGGTGAAGAAACTCAGCGCTATGATAATGGCCTGCGTTTTGTCATTGAAGATAATGAATTGTACGTACGTAATATAGTTACCAATAAAAAGATACCTGTGCGCAATAACAAAAAGGTTACATTACTTTTAGCAAGCATGGGGCGTTTAGGAGCAGAACTTCTGGCAGCATCATTGCGTTCGGCTGGTATTAATGCTGAGGCAATGCCTGTGCCTGATGCTAAAACATTACAACTGGCCAGACAATTTGTGTCAGGCAAGGAATGTCTGCCTTCACATCTGGTGCTGGGAAGTGCGCTGCAGTATTTTTCTTCATCGCGATATAAAAAAGATGAAATATATCTTTTATTTGTACCAACAACCCAGGGGCCGTGCCGTACAGGGCAGTACTTTGTATTTTATGAAAATCTTTTTAGGGACATGCGTTTTGATAACGTTTGTGTTGTGACGCTGGATTCATCACATTCATATACAGAATTAGGGCCGCATTTTTCAAAACATGCATGGTGGGGAGTTGTCATCAGTGATTATATGAAGGACATTGAAACTTCGCTCAGAGCCTGTGCCAAGGATCCCGTTAGTGCAATGGCTCTGTATGACCAACTATGGCAGGAGTTAATCTCAGTTGCCGAAAAGGATGTAACCAGGGTTATCCCGGTGTTAAAAAAGATTGCTGTAGCTATCAGCAACATTCCATTACAGAGAACTATCGCACAATGCCCAAAGGTGTTGATTGTTGGCGAGATCTATGTACGCAGGGATGATTTTGCTGTTGACGAACTTGTTAAGCACTTCAGTAAAAAAGGGATTATTGCAAAAGTTTCAGGAGTGAGTGAATGGATCTATTACTGCGATTTCGTACGTGAGTATGAATATAAGAAGGCCGTTAAACTGGCTCCATGGTATAAAAAGCTATTTATCCCGGAGGCAAGGTTATTGTTGAAATTTTTTATTGAGCAGTGGTACAAACACAGAGTTGAGAAAAAAGTTAAACGAGCGTTGCAACACACACAGCTAATCCCTAAAACCCCCCATGATATGCATCATATCATGAATATGTCACAAAAACATTTTGTGGATCTGGAACTGCAATCTGAGATTACCGTTTCAAGTGGTGTGGCAGCGGCGGCTATGCAGGATGGCTATTCGGGAATTGTCAATATATCACCGTTTGCCTGTTTGATTGGTCGTGTCATCGAAGGAGTTTTAACGCCATGGGCACGTACCAGAGGATATCCGGTGATGTCGGTTGAAATTGATGGTAATACTATCCCCCCTACAACGCTGAACAAACTTGAAATATTCATGTTAAATGTCATGCGATTTAAGGAAAAGCCGGAAATGAAAGAAGTTATTGAACATCCTGCACAAACGGTAGTTGCAATTGATAGGAAAATAATTAAGAATTTATAATACTCTAAGCTTTTTTAGTAAAAGCTATTGCTTCATCAACAGTGTGAAATACTGCAAAAAAATCAAACATTGCAGGTTGTTCTATCATTATTTTTTGCAGCAGATCATCAGTCATCACAAGTAATGCATAACCACGTGTCTTTTTCCAGAATTGCAGTGATTTCATTAACACGCCAATAATAGGATTGGAAACCTCCTGTACTGATAGCACATCAAGAATGAAATGCTGGTGGTCGGGGTAGTTTTGTATATCTTGCTTGACAAATTCTAAGATTTGATTAGCCTCTTCTTTGTTGATTGCAGGCTTTTTGATCTTCCCAATGAGAATAGCATTATCTTTTAAAAATTCAGAAGAAAAAAGATCATTTAATGTGCTCATAGTTTACCCTTATGTATAAATATTTATGTCATGATACAAAGCCAACAAATGATATGTCAATGAAAAAAAGTTTTAATACGTTGGCTTACAGTATATTGATTATGCTTTTTACTTCAGAATGTGGAGCAATAGCTTGAAAACATTCATACAGTATTGTATTAAGATTCTTTCATATAGTTTTATAGCACTATGTAGCTTTGTTGTTTTAGTGGTGCTGATTCTTTTTATTGCTGATCTTGTGTTAACCACTGATAGGGTGTCAAAAATTGTTACAGACCAGGTAGAATCTCATCTCAATGCAAAGACTTCCTTTACTATAACACATTTTTCTTTGTTCAATGGCTTTGAAATTAAAAATTTTATTCTGAGAGGTACTGACAGTGAAAAACCTGTAATAGCCTTTGATACATTTCGATTGCGGTATAGTTTTTTTCCTTTTTTAATAGGAAAAATCAAAATATATGAAATTGGATTATACAATCCCTCTGTATATCTTGAAGAGCAGAAAGGGATATGGAACATTCAAAAATTGGTAAAATCTTCTGAAAAAAAAGAAAAAGAAAAAAAAGAGGAGGCTAAGGAGGAAAAAGAAAAAAAGAATGAGATCACTTTGCCAATACCAGTAGAAATACTTTTTGGGTTTGTATTGGAAAATCTTACAGTAACAGTACACAGTAGTACTTACAGTGCAACATTAAAAAATTTTTCTAGCTCTATCAAGCTACACATCCCACCGGCGCGTCACATTCCGTTAAACATACTGGCATTAAGATTGTTTGATGCATTAAACATTACTGTAAATCCAGAAGAAACGTTGTCGTTTTCTTTTGTTTCCAGGGATATTTCTGCCGGTCCACCGTTGCTATTTACATTTAATCTTGTATATAATCCTGAAGGAAAACAGTTGTTCAGTAGCTTTAAGTGTGGAACATACAATACACCTGTCAGGTTTTCACGAAAACATGTAGCTCCACTCAATGTCAGGATAGAATATGATATCGCATATAATTCATTAAATGATGCAGTCCACTGTAAAATTCTACGAGTTGTATTTGGTACATCAGTATGGATTTCATTTGCAGGTACTATCGAACATGTAAACAGTGAACCAGAAATACAGTTTGCCATGCTTGATAGCAATATCAAGCTTAACGAAATGTATCAGTATACCAATGTGCTTCTTGGGCCAAAACCGTACTTTAATGGTTCCATTTCAATTTTTCCACTTACAATACAGGGGAACATTCATACATTAACAGTGAAAGGTGCAATACGCGGGCAAAAGGTTGCATTTGCTACTGATGGATTTTCTGTAACTATTCCCTTAATTGAAATACCATATTTGGTAATACTGCGAAATCCTGTTGTTGAAGCATCCATTGATATTGGGATCCCTCATTTTGTTTATGCACTGGATGAAAACAGGTCACGGGATAATAGTATTAGCTTACAATGCAATGTAGTATATAATCTCAATAGCAGCATGCTGGATATTCAAAAGGTGGTTGTAGTACACAGGGCACCTGAGATAGCAGCAGAGACTATTCGAGTTGAGGTTTCTGGTTCAGTGAATTTGGGTGATGTTGTGGCAGCAAGTATTGGTGTGTCCACATTACGGTTTGATATTCCATCAATAGCTTTTTCTTTACCTTCCCCATTGAAACAGTCCCTGACATCAAGCCCCATAACAAAGCCTGTGACAGTAAGACTTAAGGCCGATGTAATTACCTCTGCACAAACAAATAGTATCAATCTAAATGCTTTTGGTAAAATTCCGGATTATTCTATTGATGATTTAACTATTGCAGCATCAGTTACGCAGAAGCCGCAAAAAGGGAAGATTGATATAGCATACTGTGAAGTATCTAGCAAAAAGCATTATGCCAGTATTCATATTAAAGGGTCTGTGGTTACAAAAGATGAGGTGTCACTTGACGTGGATGCAGGAGTACATGTTGCTCCACGGGTACCAATTTCTTTTGGCAACTATACAGTAAACGGCATTTTAAATGTATTGTTACGTCTTAAAGGGACTATGCAATCATTGGTTGCTAAGGGGAATTTGCAATCTCAAAAGTTGATACTCAGTAATGATGCTGGTAAACTTTTTGTTGGCCCGGTTGATATGGATATACCAATAGCATATACAATGGGGCAAAGTTTTAAGATGCCATTTGATTCTGCTGATGTTATGAATATAGAGCTGTTTAAGCAAAAGGAAAATTTTTCCATTGGCAAGATTGTGGCACTACATCCATCGCGAAATATTGCTTTTGAATATGTTACGAATGCGCATGGGTATATTGGGTTCAAGCGTAACATAATGGAAATCAAAAATTTGCAGGCTGAAGTTTTACGCGGGACAGTTACTCTAAAGGAATTAAATTTCAATCTGGCTGATCTTAATCCGCAACACATGGAGTTTAGATTAGCGCTCAATGCAAATGATATAGATATTGGAAAGCTGGACAAACCCGAATCGATAAGGATTAATAAAGATGCACTGTTATCACTTAATGCGCAGGTTATGGGTAAAAACCTCAACATTGCACAGGATTTTGATATATCAGGATCTATTAACATATATAAGGTTGGGGAGGATTTTGCAAACAGGCTTTTTAAAGGCATAAATGAAGAACGGGGAAAGTCAAAGTTAGGGATGGGACAATTTGCCGTGGATAACTCGCTCATTATTACCGGATTTGATTTTTATATGGATAAAGGTCTGGTATACCCAACAGTCTTTTTCAAAAAGAAGGTGCTGGGTGTTTTTGTTACTGTTAATAATGAACAGGTGCGCTATGAGCGTATCCCGGTTGTGGAATTTTTTAACAGGGTAAGGGAGGAAACATTATGAAACATATAGTGGCGATAGCTCTAGCTATCGTTGCCGGCATATTGTATTCACAGGCACGATGTAGTTCTTCCAGTTGCCTGAAAGGAGTACCCAGCTGTATTGAAATACACCCCCCTGCAATACAAATTACTGGCGAAAAGACAGCGCTTGAGCGCCAGCTTGTAGGCGAATACAGAGAAATTGAAAAGGATGCATGGGTTACGTCAACCGTTATGGTGCCATCAAAAGGGGAGCGCCGTGCAATGGTTACTGCTGATGAGACTATGCTGCAGGCAATTAAGTTAAGAGAATTCAATGAAGATAAGATACGTATATACAAGGATATGGGAATCATTGGTGAAATGAATAATGGATATGTGGGAATAGTAGATGAAAAGAAATTACAATCCATGAAGGAGGCTACAGTCATACGTACACTGATTAATGATGAAAACAATGCACGACAGATTATATTTATAAAAAGTTCAGATTCAAAGGATTCAAAAGATCCTACAGCCATTCAGTTTGGCTATGATTTTGCCAGAGAACAACAGGCAAAAGCAAAAAAGGGTGACTGGATACAGAAAGAAGATGGTCGCTGGGTGAGAAAATGAAACGTATAGTATGTGCTCTATTTGCATTACTTTTGATAGGATGTGCATCAACAGCATACCGTGATATACCGTTTGATTATTCACAGGTTTTGACCAAAGAATTCCGTTTTGGTACAGGTCGATCAATTCCGCTTACCTTTGAGCGTTCGGTAAACGTAAGTGGAAGTATCACCGCTGATGGTAAGTACTTTGTGTATGCATCAAATAAGGAAAGAAGTAATTTTGATATCTACTTACGGGCACTGAACAACATCAAAACTGTTCGTTTGACCATCCATCCTGCCAGAGATTTTGCACCTGATGTATCGCCTGATGGTAAATGGTGTGCATTTGTTTCTACTCGTGATGATCCTGAAGGTGATATCTTTATTATGAAGCTTGATCCTGAAAAAATTATAACGCAGGGTGACCAGGAAGTACCATCTAACAATATCACTGCAGTACGGGATCCGCTTTCGGGAGCTGTCACACCGATACGCGACGCTTCACCCTGTTTTTCTCCTGATGGTAAGCTAATTGCATTTTCCTCTACACGTGATGGTGAAGAATCCATCTACATTATAGGAAAAGATGGGACTGGCATTCGCAAAATTACTGAGGGGATGCAGCCGCGATTTTCCGGCGATGGCAAAGAGCTCATCTTTGTGAAAAAAACTAATACGGGAAGTGATGTCTTTACAATTAATATTACTACCGGCACGGTGAAACAAATCACCAGTAGCCTATACGTTGAGCTATCGCCCTGCTTTGGGAAAACCAGTAATGATATATATTTTATGCGCATTCAGTATGATACCAATGGTGATACAAGACTGGATTCCAATGATAAAGGCATGCTATTTGCCTATGATGTGCAAAAAAAAGAGGAGTATCCTCTGACGTTGATTGAAGAGCCTTCAGCCACACCACGCTGGGTGTCGTATGCTGATGGTGTAATTGTGTACAGCATCGTTGAAGGCCAGTACATCAATATTGCAATGATTCCGCATACAGGCATTATCCCAAAACAGAAAAATGCTCTCAGACAATATGAGCTGGCACTGAAGTATAAAGAAGATTTTGACGATAGTGACCGCTACCAGCGCTGTCTGTTTGCCACATATTACTTTTTCAAAGAATCCAGTGATATTGATTCGCAGATAATAATTGCCAGAGCTCTGTATGAATTATCGTCCATACAGCAGTATTCATTCGTTACCAATATACTGGCAGATCTGAGTAAACGAAGCAAGCCAGCGCAAATTTATATGCGCTATCGTAGCGTGAAGGATAAAGAGAAGCTGACATACCTTGAGCAGGTTGTTAAGGAGTTGTTGGCACAAAACGAAGAAAAGATTGCACCCTTTTTTATGGAAGAGCTTGCTGACCAGTATGCACGCATACAGATGAAAGCAAAAGCCAAAGTTTTGTATAATGAGATTATTGCTCGATATCAAAATTATACTCGTTTAATGTATATACGGTATAAAGCTGGTGAACTGGTATATAAGGAATTCAGTATCCCTGAAGAATGGATTACTGTACTTCAGTCTTCCTATACATACCTTAAAAATGCAATAACGGTTTCAATACTTGAACAAACAAAAAATATCACATCTAAGGTTAGGTATGAATATGCTAAAACATCAGCTGAAAAATACAATGTGCCTATCATTAAAGCTATTATGAACTATGTAGCTGCAACTGCCCTTATGGAGCTTTCACAGAATGATGATGCAATACCATTGCTAAAACAGGGCTTGGAGCATACCAAAAAGCTGGATGTGGCGTACTTTTTGATGAATGTAACCTTAGGAAAATTGTATTATGCAAAACAAAGTGATGAGTGGGTTGTGTACTACGAAGCTGCTGTCAACAATTATCAGGCACAGTGGAAGCAGGACATACGGCCTATTATTGAACAACTTGCAGAATATTTTGAAAACACAGGGCAAAGGCTCAGCGCTGAAGGAAACTTCAAAGATGCAGTAGCATTATATAAACGCTCAATAACCATGAATACACTGCTCCATCTTAAACGCCGTTACAAAGATATATACAGTGCCAATGCACCTGGCGCTCATATAGGATATATTAATGCAATGCTGGCAGTATCACAGGACAAAGCTGTGGGCACTATTGAAAAGGAATACTTAGAACGATTGCCCATTGCACGGATGGATTTTGATAAGGCACATATATATGGCTTGGGATATATCTATGTAAAGCAGGCTACAGCGCTGGCTCCTTCACCAGATGCCATGGATGGCAAGTCCTCTCATGAATTTGAAATGCTCCTTGGATTGTTCACTAATGCCCTGCAACACATTGACTGGTCACTATTTATAGATGATACGTTTGTTGATGCATATTTGCTCAAAGGATGGATATATCAGTATATTGATGAATTGCGTGTTCGTTTTCCCTCAAAGAAACGTATAATTGATTCATATTTCCCTGAGTATTTATGGGAAAAATCCATTCCCCTGTATGAAAAGGCACTGGAAGCTAACAATAAAAACCTGTTCCCCCAAAAAGAGGCGGATATCCATTGTAACATAGGAAACATCTATTTTCTTTTAAAAAATTTTAATTTAGCTTCACGGCATTATGCTGAGGCAATTAAATATACAAAAACTTTTTCAACATTGAAAGAAGAAGCTCTCTTTTACTATCACTATGGGTATTGTTTGTGGCAGCAGGGTAATTATAATGGGGCATATTTGTCAATGCAACAGGCATTTACTATTTACAAGGCGATAGCTCAAAAGAATGAATCTGCAATTGCAAATACGCTCTATGTGCTGTACAGGTATTTTGCTCTCTTTGAACGAATGCAGGGTAATTACCAAAAGGCTATAGAGTGGTATAAGAAAACATTAGAACACTGTGCACAATTTCAATGTGGTGATAGCCCATCACGTATTTACATAGAGATAGCTGAATGTTATCGCAGATTGGAGCAGGATACACAAGCGCTTGTATATCTGGAACTTGCTAAACGGTCATTGCCGCAAAAAACTTCAGCGCAGTATACGATTGGCTGGAAATTTGCTGGATTTGGTCCTGTATATTTTTATGACCTTGGACAGGATACTGTTGTTATTGGTGAGGGAAAAATTGTTTCCCCTCTTTCAGGTTGGGAGATGGAAATACTTATCCAGAATATGCGCGCAGATATCTATGCAAAAAGCGGCAGGTTTGGTGATGCTGCAGCACAATATCTGGATTTAGTCAAGGTAACACAAAAGCAAAAGACTTCATTGATGGCTGATGCCCATATTACCGCTCTGTATAATGCAGCATATTGTTATTCCCGTATGGGGAATGTGCAGAAGGCACTGGAATTATATGATACTGCTCTGTCAATTGCTCAGGATACAAATGTTGCAATTGGTAAAATATATCAGGCCATGGTTCAATGGGCTTACTGTTATATTTCAAGCCTACAAAAAGCCAAAGTGCAAAACCTTGATACAGCAATACATAGAATAGAGCAGTATAAAAAAGATATGTATGATAAAGTATATAATACCCTTCTTGATGATTATACCAAAAAGATGAAGGCGCAAAAGAAAAAGCCAGCTGATGAAGAGATTACAGCATTGAAACAGCAGGCATCTAAACAGGCTGAGGCGTACAGCATTAAATTTGATGCACTGACTGCCCTCTTGTACATGCACAAGGCTTCGATTCTGCAACAGGATATACCATCTGATAAAAGTACTGAATACTATGTCCCGACACATGAAATCATTGGCTATTACTCCGAGGCTCTCAGGTTATATTCGCAGGCAATCAGCTACTATGGCAATGATGCTTTTCATCAAGAATTTGTTATTAAACTTCTCATCAATAGAGGAATATGCAGAATACATTTGGGGCAGTTCAGGGATGGATACGATGATATCATAAGTGCTCGATTTAAAGCTAATAAAATTCAGTCAAAAGAGCTGGTGTGGTTTGCTGAAGCAACACTGTGGGATTTAGCATACACGTATAAGGAAGTAAAGCAGCTCATCGATAATCCTGACAGGCTCATAGATGGAGTGCTGTCACGGGTAGAATTGCTGCCGCCTCTGTATACTATGAAGAAAGATTTTATTCTAAGGCTCTATGATACCTATACTGATGAACTTATACAGAAAAAGAAATACAAAGATGCGTATGCTGTTCAACAGCGCCGGCAAATAATCACAATAGCGTTCAATGGACTATCAATACCAAATTTTTATAAAAAAAGCGATAATACCATATACAGCAAATTTTTACGTACATGTTTTGCCATACAGGATCTTGAACAAAAATTAACCAGTACGATAGTGAATGAAGAAGAGTCAAGTGTTATTGAAAAATTAACCTCTTCTATTTCATCACAATATAAAAATCTTGCTGGATACAGGTTGGCTGCCTCAACATTTCTATTACCCTATCTTGGAGTTTATACATCAAAAGGTTCAGAATATCCCGTAGTACATTTCTATACATTTAATAATAAACTCTATGGATGGGTAAATAAAAATACTATTGATTGGGTTTTAATTTCTGACTCACTGCAACCAGAAAGATTGACTGAAGATGTTAATAAATTTGTACAGTCATTTCATGGGAAAATATATATTGTGCTTAACGACACATTCTTTGCATTGCATAAATATATGAGCAATTCTGTGTTATACGCAATAGGGTGTGTGCCATTTGCTTCACGTGTGGATGATATCGAGCACCTGGTATGGTTGCCAGCAGATGTGGTTGCAACCGACATAAAACTTCCCAGCAGTATAAAAATTACCACAGACATTAAAGAATCAGAGTATATAGTTGATACTGACAATCCAGATATTGCTATAACACCATCTTACTGCTTTGCTAACAAACTGGAATGCTCTGCTGTTTTTAAATCCATAGAGAACATGAAAACTGATGAGCTTATGCTATTAGCAGATTCAAGCATATATTCACACGTTGCATCTGTTATCCTGTATTCGGGAAATAGTGTTGGTACTCTGGTTGCAGCAGTCGTACATAATGATGTAGGCCTTATTAATTCGCTGAAAACAAAAACTGTGGTGCTGGGAAAAGTTCCAGACACAGTAAATGACAGAGAACAAAATGCAAAGATAGTTTCTCAGAAAAAACAAAAAGAATATACTCAGGCTTTAGAACGTGGGGAATATGATACAGCCATGGTTGCTTTAGAGCGCTGGAAAAGGGCTGGATTAAAACAACAAGAATATTATGACAAGAAAATACTTGTTCTGGTTTACCAGAATAACATAGAAGAAGCACTCAAAGTTATGGAGTCATACAGCAGTGCTTTTACCAGTTCATTTGCTGTGTATGTATATTTATTAAAAGGTGATGTTAGTAGTGCGGAAAAGCTTTTGAAAGATCCCCGATTGGGAAATACATTTGATTATACAATTTATGAAGCCATCATTAACGGCTATAAGCATAAAGGAAAGCTTCCTCTTATTAAAGACGTATCCAAAAGCACTGATTCAATTTTGCCAGCTAACCAATTATTGTTATTATATGCTCAGGAAGCTTTTTTATTAGGGGAAAAAGAAAAATCCCAACATATAATGAAATTCTATCAGGCTGACTATATTCCTTCTCAACGTGAGTTGCTGGTTGCATACAATTTAGGTTATTCAAAAGCTTCATATGGTAATACAGTTGCATACAGGATGTTAAAAGCTATTACAGGAGATAGCAATAGCAGTAATGTTATAAATACTATTAGCGATTATAACAACCTGTTGCTTTTTGGAATACTGGAAATGATTAAAAACAGACCACTTATGCCCGATGAAGAATGGAAGCGTATTATGCTGATTGCTGAAAAGGGCAATCACACAGGGATTGATGTGCAATTTACAACAGCAAAAATAGCTGAAATATTGCAGGATGTAATTCCAGCAAGGGTGCTTCAGTACATAGAAACCGTTGCTTCAGACAGGGGAAAGATTGTATCACCTATAGCAGCCCTGTATGCAATCAATGCCTATCAAAAGACAGATAATTTTAAAAATGCATATACTGCATGCAAATCCTTAAAGCAACTGCCTTATACACTGGAGCAGTTATGGTACAGCTATTATATCTATTCAGCGATAATGTTAGGAAAAACTGATGAGGCACAGGATCTTTTAAACAATAGTCAAATAGTTACAAGGGATACTGTTTTATATAATCTTTTTAATGTCAGTATCCAGATGCAAAAGGTTGTAGCATCAAAAACAGCAGATAGCACTGTGTTACAAACTATCGCCCAAAATATTGATCTGTTGATTTCAAGCTTGCATGATGAATCAGTACGATGGTATTATTCTGAGTATAAATATTTATTCGTTAAACTTATCAATTATGCAATATCGTATGCAATGAGCAGGGGTAATCAACGAGATGCTCTGAGGTATGCTGAATTACGAAAGATGATAGAAGGAATTGCATTATTTGATGAAAACACCAGTTATAAAAGTATATATAATGATCTTGTTGGAAATAAATTTCCAATTATGGAAATTCAGAAGAATATTCCTCGCAAGACAGCTGTATTGTATACAACAAAGAATGAAAACGATATATTTGCCTGGATTATAACAAGAACATATATACAGCCAGTACGCCTGCATAATTCTTATAAACAATTATATGATATTATTCACAGCTATTATAATGATGTTGGACTGCTTCAACAGGTATTTGACAGGGAAGCAGCGATTAATGATATAATGAAACCTGTAATAAAGGAACTGGGTGGTTATACTACCATAATTGTTATTCCTGATGCATATACTGAATCCATACCATATGAAATAATTCAGTATAATAAAGATGATACAGCAATAGTTTTTATGCCATCTTTGATGGGATCCATGGATGAATCATTGTCTGTTCCCCCTATGGCATATATTGATGTGAACAATACAAAAAAGGATCTTATAGTATCAGCTCTAAAACAATCTGACTTTTCTTATACATTTGATGCCATAGCAAAGGGTATCATGATTACCGATAGACAGATTAGTTATAATACTGTTAAAAAAGGGTTGATGATTAATGGTAATATGATACAATCAGAAAATGTGTTCATCAATATAGCCAATATATCGCAGGTGTCATACTATTATTGTTTGTTTATGATACAGAAAGAAATAGGAATTAGTGTACTGTTGAATAGTGCTGTTACAGATGTTAATAGTATTATCTTCATTCGTGAATTCTGTAATACAATTAAAACTGATAGTTTTTTAAATGCTTATATATCAGCATATCAATATTTGAAGAAAGATAAACGTTTTAAAAATCCTGCCTACTGGTTGGGAATTCGTTTTTATAGCCGCACAATAAAAGGTATACATGATGGTGTCAATAGATGAAAGGAAAAGAAATGCCAACAGCGGTAATTATTGATGATGAGGAGATGGTTAATGAAGTCTT